>NZ_JBVHYH010000008.1:0-140440 GCF_055569135.1 Kitasatospora sp. NPDC029367 | reverse complement strand
GCGGGGGGGGGGGGGGGGGGGGGAGGGGGGGGGGGGGGGGGGGGGGGGGGGGGGAGGGGGGGGAGGAGGGGGGGGGGGGGGGGGGGGGGGGGGTCGGGGGCCCCCCCCCCCCCCCCTCCCCCGTAACCCGCCCCCACCCGTCACACCAGCGCGCTCCAGTACGCGCAGTGCACGTACGGCAGCGGAGCCGGATCGGGCTCACCCGCTCCCGGCAGTTCGGGCACCCGCTCCGAGCGGGCCACCCCGAGCAGGCTCGCGGTCACTCGGATCTCACCGAACTCACCGAAGCACAGCACCAGTTGGGAACCATCCCGAGTCGTCGCGGCGACCCCGGGCCGGTCCCGCCCGGCGTTCAACGAGGTGATCGTCCACCCCCGCCGCCGCCACAGCCGCTCCACCGTGCCCGCCAGCTCCGCCCGCCGGCCCGGCGACACGACGGTCAACAGGTCCCGCCCCCGGGTCACATACCAGAGCACCTCGGGCCCGCGCCTCCCCGGCGCCGCCAACCGCACCCCCGCCCGGGGCACCGCCTCCTGCCACGCCGGCACCGGCCGGAGGGCCTCCACGGTCTCCCGCAGCAGCTCCTCACACCGCTCCCCGGCGTCGAGTTGATCGACCGTCACATCCGGGGCCAACACCGGCCACCAGTCCGGCACGGCTACCGCACCAGCGCGGAAACCGTCCGGGCACCCCAGGTTCAGCTCGGCACCACCTGACTGCACAGGGCCCTCCGTACTCCCCCCGGCATTCAACCCGGGCAGGCATTCCGTCACTCCTTGGACGGCACCCGGGCACGGACAGTTCCCCCGCCCGGGCCCCACCGCACCCCACCACCCGGCGCGGCCCACCCCCCACCCCACCCCAGCACGCCCCCGCCCCGGCCGCCCCCAAAACGCCGAAAGCCGCAGGTCAGATGACCTGCGGCTCTCGGTACGGAGCGGGCGACGAGAATCGAACTCGCGCTCTAAGCTTGGGAAGCTCATGTTCTACCATTAAACTACGCCCGCCTGATGAGCCGTCAGAGACTGCTCATTCCAGTGTCACTGTACCCCATCCGCGACAGTGGTTGCACGGCCGGTCCCGGGCCGTGGCGGAGCCCGGTGGGGGCGGGCGGGGGGCGTACTGTTTGGGCCGCGTGCCAGTGCCCCGGTGGGTGTGGGGTCGGGGCGGCGAGCCACGGTGTGGAATGTCCGGAACATCCCCTAATGTGACGCTGTCCCGGGGCCAGGCCGCCGGGGCGCGATGAGTACGGGTGAGTACTGGGTTAGGGATGGGAAGGGGATCGATGGAGCAGCGCGCCGTCGTTCGTTGTGCCGAGGGGCACCTGTTCAGCACCACCACGTTCCCGATGCAGAACCTCGGTCCCGGGCGGCTCGGGCCCGGGCGGTTGATCCGCTGTCCGCAGTGCGGACGGCTCCGGAGCTCGGTGCTGGCCGACGTGCGGGAGCTGTCGACGGCCCAACTGGCTCGGGCGATGCGGTTGGAGGCCGCTGAGTTCCTGGCCTGACGGCCGACGGGAGGACACGGGGCCCCGGACGGATTCGTCCGGGGCCCCGTCGTGCACGTAACCTCGAAGCGTGCTGCTCTCTGACAAGGACATCCGGACCGAAATCGACCTGGGCCGGGTCGTCATCGACCCGTTCGACCCGGCGATGATCCAGCCGTCGAGCATCGACGTGCGCCTCGACCGCTTCTTCCGCGTGTTCGAGAACCACAAGTACCCGCACATCGACCCCTCCGAGGAGCAGCCGGACCTGACCCGGCTGGTCGAACCGGACGGCGACGAGGCGTTCATCCTGCACCCGGGCGAGTTCGTGCTGGCCTCGACGTACGAGGTCATCACGCTGCCCGAGGACGTGGCCTCCCGGCTGGAGGGCAAGTCGAGCCTGGGCCGGCTGGGCCTGCTCACCCACTCCACGGCGGGCTTCATCGACCCCGGTTTCAGCGGTCACGTGACGCTGGAGCTGTCGAACGTCGCGACGCTGCCGATCAAGCTCTACCCGGGGATGAAGATCGGGCAGCTGTGCCTGTTCCGGCTCTCCTCGCCGTCCGAGCACCCGTACGGCTCCGCGCGCTACGGCTCGCGCTACCAGGGGCAGCGCGGCCCGACGCCGTCCCGCTCGTACCTGAACTTCCACCGCAGCGAGGTCTGACCGCGCCGCGGCAGAGCGCACGCACGGCGGGCGGCCACCCCCTCGACCAGGGGGTGGCCGCCCGCGGCGTTTCCGGACGGACGGCGGTCCCGGACAGACGGCGGAGCCGCCCGGCGGTGTCAGGCCCGCTTGGGGCTGGTGACGGCGACCAGCTCGGCGCCGTCCTCGGACAGCCGCAGCTCGGTGCGCAGCTCGGCGAGCTCGCCGAGGTGGTGCAGGTGGGTACCGCCGCAGAAGATCTGCGCGCCGCCCTCGGGCAGCTCGCAGTGCCACTGGCGGCGGGCGGTCAGCTCGGGGCCGGGGACGTCGATCCGGACCGGGGCGTCGGCCGCGACCCAGGCGGCCAGCCGGGCGTTGACGGCCTCGGTGAGGGCGGGCAGGGCGTCGGCGAGGGCGGGGAACTCCTCGGTGGCGTCGACCGTGAAGCCCTTCTTCTTGAGCGACTTGCCGAGCCGGTAGGTGTCCGTGCTGGCCTGGGTGTCCATCACCGAGCTCGCCATGGCGAGGCTGTCGAAGTCGGGGTTGCCGAAGGCGTCGGAGCGGCCCGGGTCCTTGCGCCAGCGCGGGGCGAGCGCGGCGTTGAGGGCGAGGGCGAGCAGGTGGCAGCCGCTGTGCGAGGCGCTCAGGGCGGCCCGGCGCTCGGTGTCGACGGCGAGCACGGCGGTGCGGCCGACGAGGTCGCCAGGGTCGGCGGCGAGGACGTGGAGGACCAGCCAGGACCACTCCTCGTCCCCGCGCTTGACCGGGATCTCGGCGCCGACCAGCGGTGCGCCGCCGTCCGGGCCGACCGCGCCGGTGAGGCAGTCCACCACGGCCAGCTCGGTGCCGTCGACGGTGAGGGTGCCGTGGTCGGCCGGCTGGTCGGGCCAGGTGTGGTCGAGCGGGTGGAACGGGGTGGCCGCGGTCACCACCGCGTACCGGCCGTCCGCCAGCGGGTGCACCGCCAGCACCGGGGACTCTCCGGTCACCGCCCCGGCCGGGAAGCTGACGTGGGTGGTGGGGAGGGTCATGGCTGGCTCCGCTTGGTGGTCGACGAACGAGGGTGGGCGGGCCCGGGCCTTCCGGCCGGACCCGCCCACCATTCTGCCTGTCGGCCCCGCACCGGCGGCGGGGACCTTGATCACGTCGGCCACTGCCGCCCGGTCACCCGAGCGTCGGCAGCTTGATCAGCACCAACAGCGCAATCAGCTGCACCGCCGCGGCGGCGGCCGCCTTGCCCCAGGGCAGGTCGTGCACCCGCCGGACCATGGTGGTCAGCAGGTACGCGCAGAGCATCCAGGTCGCCCAGCCGACCACCTGCACCACCGCACTGCCCGAGGGCAGCACCAGGTCGAGCAGCAGCCGGGGCGCGTCGGTCAGCCAGCCGATCAGCGCGGCAAGGCCGACCGTCGACTTCCACGGGCCGTCGCCGCCGAGCTGGCGGGCCAGCGCGTAGGTGACCGCGCCGAAGACGGCGCCGACCACGGTGAAGCAGACGGCAGCGGCGAGCAGGCCGGTCAGCGCGACCGAGAAGGTGGAGTTGACGATGTCGTCGTGGGTCAGTCCGATGCCGAGCACCGCGAGCACGCCGTACAGCAGCGAGACGCTGAGGGCGGGCAGCCAGACCTGGTGGTCGCGGGTCCGGTCGAAGATCGCGGTCGGGGTGCGGAAGATGCCGACGAACAGTTCGCGCCACTGCGGCCGGGGCCCGCTGACGTGCGGGGCGGACTGGCCGCCGGCGCGGTAGACGGTGACGTTGTCCTGGCCGTACGGGGGCTGCTGCTCCTGGCCGTACGGCGGCTGCTGCCCGTAGCCGCCGTTGTCGTCGTAGCCGTACTGGCCCTGGTCCGGGCCCTGGCCGTACGAGCCGGGCCGGCCCTGGCCCTCGTGGCCGTAGGGCGGCGGCTGCTGCCCGTACGGGGCGCCGCCGCGGTACGGGTCGCCGGCCGTCGGGAAGGCCCGGGTGTTGCCCGGCCGGTCGGCCGCGTACGGGTCGGCCGCGTAGGGGTCGTACCCGCCGCCGGCCGTGCTCCCGGGACCGCCCGCGCCACCGCCCGGGGTGCCCGGGGCACCCGGCCCGCCGGGCGCTGCCGCCGGGTGCGCGGCCGTGAAGTACTCCGGCCCGTCCACGGGGCCGTCCGTCCGCCCGTACCCCCCGGGCGCCCCCGGCGGCGGCGGCGCCGACCATCCGCCGTGCGGACGGTCGGCGCCCTGACCGCTGTCGTATCGATTACCAGCCACGCTCCGAAGGTACCCGTCCGGCCCAATGCGCGTCGGCCCCGGACGGAGCCGGGGCCGGTTTGCAGCGAGCCTGAGACGAACGGGTCCGAAAGTCGTCCGACCAGGACGCCCGGGGCCCGCTGCGGAGCCGCTAGCGCGGGGCGCTGACCGACGGCCCGTGCACCGAGGCGGCCGCGGCCGTGCCGGCCGGGCAGCCGCCCGGGCCGGCCGTGGTGCGGACGGCGCCGACCGGCAGCAGAGTGCCGCAGGCGATCCGGATGCCGCTCGGCAGCTCGTTGTCGGACTCGACGATCGCGCCGTCGCCGATCACCGCGCCGTCCAGCGCCGAGCGGTCGCCGACGGTGGCGTAGGCGCCCACGATCGAGTCCTTGACCAGGGTGTCCGGGCCGATCACGGCGCCGGGCAGGATCACGCTGCCCTCGACGATCGCGCCGGCCTCGACCACCGCGTCCGCGGAGACCACGGTGCCGCCGCTGAGCACCGCGCCCGGGTGGACGGTGGCGCCGGGCAGCAGCAGGGCGTCACCGGTGGGGCCGGGGACGGCCGGGGAGTCGACCTTGCCGAGGACCAGGTCGGCCGAGCCGCGGACGAACGCGGCCGGGGTGCCGAGGTCCAGCCAGTACGAGGTGTCGACGACGCCGCGCAGCAGGGCGCCGGTGGCCAGCAGCTCGGGGAAGGTCTCGCGCTCGACGGAGACCTCGCGGCCGGCCGGGATGCGGTCGATCACGGACCGGGTGAAGACGTAGCAGCCGGCGTTGATCTGGTCGGTGACGATCTGCTCCGGCGTCTCCGGCTTCTCCAGGAACTCCAGCACCCGCCCGTTCTCGTCGGTCGGGACCAGGCCGAAGGCCCTCGGGTCCTCCACCCGGGTGAGGTGCAGGGTGACGTCGGCCCCGGCGGCCACGTGGCCGTCGCGCAGGGCGGCGATGTCGAGGCCGGAGAGGATGTCGCCGTTGAAGACCAGGACCGGCTCGTCCGGGCCGCAGGTCAGCCCGGAGGCGGCGTTGCGGATGGCCCCGCCGGTGCCCAGCGGCTCGCGCTCGGTCAGGTAGACCAGCTCGATCCCGTACGGGGTGCCGTCCTGGAAGTGGTCCTCGAACACCTCGGCCAGGTAGGAGGTGGCCAGGACCACCCGGGTGACGCCGGCGGCGGCCGCACGGGCCAGCTGGTGGGCGATGAACGGGACGCCTGCCACGGGCAGCATCGGCTTGGGGGTGTGGGTGGTCAGCGGACGCAGTCGCGTGCCCTTACCACCGACGAGCATGATCGCCTCGGTCATGGTCTGCGCTGTTCCCCTTGTGCTCTCCGCGGCCCGGCCCGGCGGGCCGATACCTCCGTCAGTGGTCTGAGCCCGTCGTGAACGGGTCGACCGGCGCGCGGCCGGTCCGGCGCCTACTGTATTTCCTTCCGACCGAATGCCCGTCCGGCGGCCGTGCGATTGACGTCACTCGCCGTCCGCCCGCCGTACCGCCGGCCGTCGCCCGGGGCACCGAAAAGCCCGGCCCGGCGGGCGCGTTGGCGGCGTCCACCGGGCCGGGCGGTTGTTGCAGAACTGTCGAACAGCGAACGGTGACCGCGGTGATTGCGGTGACCGAAGTGACCGAAGTGACCGCAGTGATTGCGGTCACCGCGGCTACGCGTCGACGGTCGCGGGCTCCTCGGCCTCGGCCGGCGGGGTCGCCTTCACCGAGTCGAGCAGCAGCTGGGCCACGTCGACCACCTTGAGGTGCTCCTTGGCCGCGCCCTCGTTCTTCTTGCCGTTGACCGAGTCGGAGAGCATCACCAGGCAGAACGGGCAGGCGGTGGAGACGATGTCCGGGTTGAGCGACAGCGCCTCGTCCACGCGCTCGGTGTTGATCCGCTTGCCGATGCGCTCCTCCATCCACATCCGCGCGCCGCCGGCGCCGCAGCAGAAGCCGCGCTCCTTGTGGCGGTGCATCTCCTGCTGGCGCAGACCGGGGACCTTGTCCATGATCTCGCGCGGCGGGCTGTAGACCTTGTTGTGGCGGCCCAGGTAGCAGGGGTCGTGGTAGGTGATCAGGCCCTCGACCGGGTTGACCGGGACGAGCTTGCCCTCGTCGATCAGGTGCTGCAGCAGCTGGGTGTGGTGGATCACCTCGAAGTGCCCGCCGAGCTGCGGGTACTCGTTGGCGATGGTGTTGAAGCAGTGCGGGCAGGTGGCCACGATCCGCTTGGTCGGGGCGTCCTCCAGCGCGGCGTTCAGCGTCTCCACGTTCTGCGCGCCGAGCATCTGGAAGAGGAACTCGTTGCCCAGGCGGCGCGGGGAGTCACCGGTGCAGGTCTCCTCCTTGCCGAGGATGGCGAACTTCACGCCCGCGGTGTGCAGCAGCTCGGCGAAGGCCTTGGTGGTCTTCTTGGCGCGGTCCTCCAGGGCGCCGGCGCAGCCGACCCAGTAGAGGTACTCGACCTCGGCGGGATCGATGTCCTCACCGATCACCGGCACCTCGATGCCGGTCTCCTTCTTGAGCTCCTTGACCCAGTCGAGGCGCGCCTTGGTGGCCATGCCCCACGGGTTGCCCTTGTTCTCCAGGTTCTTGAGCATCGTCCCGGCCTCGGTCGGGAAGTTGCTCTCGATCATCACCTGGTAGCGGCGCATGTCGACGATGTGGTCGACGTGCTCGATGTCCACCGGGCACTGCTCGACGCAGGCGCCGCAGGTGGTGCAGGACCACAGCACGTCCGGGTCGATGACGCCGTTCTCCTCGGCGGTGCCGATCAGCGGGCGCTCGGCCTCGGCCAGGGCGGCCGCCGGGACGTCCTTGAGCTGCTCGGCGGTGGCCTGCTCGGTGCCCTCCATGTCCTTGCCGCCGCCGGCCAGCAGGTACGGCGCCTTGCCGTAAGCGTGCTCGCGCAGGCTCATGATCAGCAGCTTGGGGGACAGCGGCTTGCCGGTGTTCCAGGCGGGGCACTGCGACTGGCAGCGGCCGCACTCGGTGCAGGTGGAGAAGTCGAGGATGCCCTTCCAGGAGAAGTGCTCGACCTGGGAGACGCCGAAGACGGCGTCGTCGGCCGGGTCCTCGAAGTCGATCGGCTGACCCTTGCTGGTCATCGGACGGAGCCCGCCGAGCGCGGTGCTGCCGTCCTCCTCGCGCTTGAAGTAGATGTTGAAGAAGCCGAGGAAGCGGTGCCAGGCCACGCCCATCGAGGGGTTGAGGCCGATGGTGATCGCCCAGGCGAACGAGATGCAGATCTTCAGCATCGCGAACAGGTAGACCAGGTTCTCCAGCGTGCCGTGCGACAGCCCGCTCAGCGCCGAGGTGATCGGGTACGAGACCAGGTGCTCCGGGCCGTACGAGTCGACGCCGGCCAGGGCGCCCTCCAGGGCGCGCAGCATCAGGATGCACAGGCCGATGCCGAGGATCGTGTACTCGACGTAGAAGGCCTGCCAGGCGATCGAGCCGGCGAACCGGGACTTGCGGCCGGACCGGGACGGCAGGCTCATCAGCCGGATCACGATCAGGGTGGCGATGCCCAGGGTGGTCAGGGTGCCGACCAGCTCGACGAAGAGCTGCCAGATCATCCAGTGACCGATGATCGGCAGTTCCCACTCGGCGTCGAACAGCTGGCCCATCGCGTTGACGATGGTGAGCACCAGGCTGAAGAAGCCGACCGCGACGAACCAGTGGGCGATGCCGACGATCCCCCAGCGGTTCATCCGGGTGTGGCCGAAGAACTCGGTCGCGAGGGTCTTCACGCGCTGGGCGGGCCTGCCGAAGCGGGTGGTGTCCGGCGCGCCGGTCAGCACGACCCTGAAAATGTGCCACGCCGCACGGAGGGCGAGCGCGGTGCCGATCACGAACGTGACCAGCGAGATGACGATCGCTGCTAGTTGCATCGCTCTCCGTCTCCTGCGGCTTGCGGTTGAGCAGTGTCTGCGGTTCTGCGGTTCTGCGGTTCTGCGGTCTACGTTTCTACGTTCTGCGTTCTGCGGGCCCGCGGGTTTCCGAGTGATTGTACTGGTCGGTAACTTGCCGGGCCGACGGCCCGGACATTACAGGTCGCCAACAGTCCTCCAGAAGGTTCCCAAGCTATGGCGGCAGTCACGTGACCGCACGCGCGCCGCCCCGTCGCGAGCGCCCGAACCGGCCCGCCCCTCCGGGTCGATGTCAGCGCCGATGTCAGCAAAGTTGAGTGCCGAGCACTCATAGCTGTTGACGCTACCCGCCGGGTCGTGCATCCTTGAGCCTGTAAAGCTCAACTCTTCCGTGGAGGTATCTACGATGGCACGCGCGGTCGGCATCGACCTCGGTACGACGAACTCGGTCGTCAGCGTTCTGGAGGGTGGCGAGCCCACCGTCATCACGAACGCCGAGGGCGCTCGGACCACGCCGTCCGTCGTCGCCTTCGCCAAGAACGGCGAGGTCCTCGTCGGCGAGGTGGCCAAGCGCCAGGCGGTCACCAACGTCGACCGCACCATCCGCTCGGTGAAGCGCCACATGGGCACCGGGTGGAAGATCAACATCGACGGCAAGGACTTCAACCCGCAGCAGATCTCGGCCTTCGTGCTGCAGAAGCTCAAGCGGGACGCCGAGGCCTACCTGGGCGAGACCGTCACCGACGCCGTCATCACCGTCCCGGCGTACTTCAACGACTCGGAGCGCCAGGCCACCAAGGAGGCCGGTGAGATCGCGGGCCTCAACGTCCTGCGCATCGTCAACGAGCCCACCGCGGCCGCCCTGGCCTACGGCCTGGACAAGGACGACCAGACCATCCTGGTCTTCGACCTCGGCGGCGGCACCTTCGACGTCTCCCTGCTGGAGATCGGCGACGGGGTCGTCGAGGTGAAGGCCACCAACGGTGACAACCACCTCGGCGGCGACGACTGGGACCAGCGCGTCGTCGACCACCTGGTCAAGGTCTTCCAGTCCGGCCACGGCGTCGACCTGTCCAAGGACAAGATGGCCCTGCAGCGTCTGCGCGAGGCCGCCGAGAAGGCCAAGATCGAGCTGTCCTCGTCCTCCGAGACCTCGATCAACCTGCCCTACATCACGGCCTCCGCCGAGGGCCCGCTGCACCTGGACGAGAAGCTCACCCGCGCCCAGTTCCAGCAGCTGACCGCGGACCTGCTGGAGCGCTGCAAGGTCCCGTTCCACAACGTGATCAAGGACGCCGGCATCTCGCTCTCCGAGATCGACCACGTCGTCCTGGTCGGTGGCTCGACCCGCATGCCCGCCGTCGCCGAGCTCGTCAAGGAGCTGACCGGCGGCCAGGACGCCAACAAGGGCGTCAACCCGGACGAGGTCGTCGCCATCGGCGCCGCGCTCCAGGCCGGTGTCCTCAAGGGCGAGGTCAAGGACGTCCTGCTGCTCGACGTCACCCCGCTGTCCCTCGGCATCGAGACCAAGGGCGGCATCATGACCAAGCTGATCGAGCGCAACACCACGATCCCGACCAAGCGCTCCGAGATCTTCACCACGGCCGAGGACAACCAGCCGTCCGTGCAGATCCAGGTCTACCAGGGCGAGCGCGAGATCGCCGCGTACAACAAGAAGCTCGGGATGTTCGAGCTGACCGGCCTGCCGCCGGCGCCGCGCGGCCTGCCGCAGATCGAGGTCACCTTCGACATCGACGCCAACGGCATCATGCACGTCGGCGCGAAGGACCTCGGCACCGGCAAGGAGCAGAAGATGACCGTCACCGGCGGCTCCTCGCTGCCGAAGGACGAGGTCGACCGCATGCGCCGCGAGGCCGAGCAGTACGCCGAGGACGACCACAAGCGCCGCGAGGCCGTCGAGACCCGCAACTCCGCCGAGCAGCTCGTCTACTCGACCGAGAAGTTCATCGCCGACAACTCCGACAAGCTGCCGGCCGACGTCAAGACCGAGGTCGAGACCGCCATCGGCGAGCTCAAGGAAGCCCTCAAGGGCGAGGACATCGCGAAGATCCGCGAGGCCTCCGAGAAGGTCTCCACCACCGCCCAGAAGCTCGGCCAGGCGCTCTACGCCAACGCCGACGCCGCCGGTGCCGGTGCCGCCGCGGCCGGCGACTCCGCCCACGCCAAGGAGGACGACGTCGTCGACGCCGAGATCGTCGACGACGAGAAGCCCAAGGGTGGTGCGTCGGCATGACGGACAAGCCGCAGGGCGGCAAGCCCGGCGACGACTCCGCCGCCGAGGAGGCCGTGATCAAGGCCGCCGAGGAAGCCGCCTCGGCCGGTGCCGGCGAGGCCCCCGAGGAGCTCGCCGCGGCCAAGCGCGAGCTGGCCGAGCGCACCGCGGACCTGCAGCGGCTGCAGGCCGAGTACCAGAACTACCGCAAGCGGGTCGAGCGCGACCGGCTGACCGTCCGCGAGATCGCGGTCTCCAACATCCTGGAGTCCCTGATCCCCGTCCTGGACGACATCGGCCGCGCCCGCGAGCACGGCGAGGTGACGGGCGGCTTCAAGTCCGTCTCCGACTCCCTGGAGACGGTCGTCGCCAAGCTGGGCCTGCAGCAGTTCGGCAAGGAGGGCGAGCCCTTCGACCCGACGCAGCACGAGGCGCTGATGCACAGCTACTCCTCGGACGTCACCGAGGACACCTGCGTCCAGATCCTCCAGCCCGGCTACCGCATCGGCGAGCGGATCATCCGCCCGGCGATGGTCGCCGTGGCCGAGCCCCAGCCCGGCACCCAGACGACGCCCGGCCCGGACGCCGAGGCGAAGTCCGCCGAGAAGGACAAGTCCGACGGTGGCTCGGACAGCTGACAACCTGTGACAGCTGACAACCAGTGCGCTGCGGAGTCGTACGCCGGCCAGTACGGCGGCCGGCTCCGCAGCGCGCTGTCAGCAGCGCTTCTTCGGGCGGCTGTTGACAGCGCAGTGACGATGGACATCGGGAGGTGTCGGGAGCGGTGAGCGAGCACAGCGAGCGAACCATCGAGGGGTGCGTGAACCGCTCTGCGGCTTCCGGGCGGAGCGAGGTGGGCGCATGAGCGGCAAGGACTTTGTCGAGAAGGACTACTACAAGGTCCTCGGCGTGCCCAAGGACGCCACCGCCACCGAGATCAAGAAGACCTACCGCAAGCTGGCGCGCGAGTTCCACCCGGACGCGAACAAGGGCGACGCCAAGGCCGAGGAGCGCTTCAAGGACATCTCCGAGGCGTACGACGTCCTCTCCGACGAGAAGCGCCGCAAGGAGTACGACGAGGCCCGCAGCCTCTTCGCCAACGGCGGCTTCCGCACCGGCGGCCCCGGCGGCGCCGGCAGCTACGGCTTCGACTTCGGCGACCTCTTCACCGGCACCCAGGGCGGCGGTGGCGGCGGACTCGGCGACGTCTTCGGCGGACTCTTCAACCGCGGCGGCGCCCGGCAGGCCCAGCCCCGGCGCGGCGCCGACGTCGAGACCGAGGTGACGCTCTCCTTCGAGGAGGCCGTCGACGGCGCGACCGTACCGCTGCGGATGACCAGCCAGGCCCCCTGCCGGCTCTGCAACGGCACCGGTGCCAAGAGCGGCACCACCCCCAGGGTCTGCCCGACCTGCGTCGGCGCCGGCACCGTCAGCCGCGGCCAGGGTGCCTTCGCACTCTCCGAGCCCTGCAAGGACTGCCGCGGCCGGGGCATGATCGTCGACGACCCGTGCCCCGACTGCCACGGCAGCGGCCGGGCCAGCTCCGCCCGCACCATGCAGGTCCGCATCCCGGCCGGTGTCCAGGCCGACCAGCGGATCCGGCTCAAGGGCAAGGGCGCCCAGGGCGAACGCGGCGGCCAGCCCGGTGACCTCTACGTCACCGTGCACGTCGACCCCCACCCGGTGTTCGGGCGCAAGGGCGACAACCTCACCGTCACCGTCCCGGTCACCTTCCCCGAGGCCGCCCTCGGCGCCACCATCGAGGTGCCCACGCTGAACGGCCCCGCCGTGAAGCTCAAGCTCCCCCCGGGCAGCGCCAACGGCCTCACCATGCGCGCCCGCGGCAAGGGTGCCACCCGCAAGGACGGCACCCGCGGCGACCTCCTCGTCACCGTCGAGGTCGTCGTCCCCCAGCACGTCGACGGCGACGCGCTGGACGCCCTGGAGCAGTACCGCGAGGCCACCGCCTCCGACGACCCACGAGCCGCTCTGTTCCGGGCGGCGAAGGGAGCGTGACGACCAGATGTCCCCGAACCCGATGAACCCGACGAACCCGATGGACCCGGCGAACGCCAACGGCCCGATCGGTCCGGGCGGCCCGATCGGCCCGGGCCTCGGTGAGGGCCTCCCCGGCAACCCCGCCGGCGGCCGCCCCCGCCGCGCCGCGGCCGCGCCGCAGTACGTCCTCACCGAGGACACCCCGGTGTACGTCATCTCGGTCGCCGCCGAACTCTCCGGGCTCCACCCGCAGACCCTGCGCCAGTACGACCGCCTCGGCCTGGTCTGCCCCGACCGCACCGCCGGCCGCGGCCGCCGCTACTCGGCCCGCGACATCCAGCAGCTGCGCGAGGTCCAGCGGCTCTCCCAGGACGAGGGCATCAACCTGGCCGGCATCAAGCGGATCATCGAGCTGGAGAACCAGGTCAGCGCCCTCCAGTCGCGCATCACCGAACTGGTCGACTCCCTCGAGGGCGCCGCCACCGCCCTCCAGCAGCGCGAGGCCGCCGTCCACGCCTCCTACCGCCGCGACCTGGTCCCCTATCAGCCCCCCACCCCCCAGTCCAGCGCCCTCGTCGTCTGGCGCCCCAAGCGCTGACCCGGGGCCCGCACCGCACCACCAGCCGCCGGCTCCCTCCTGTTCGGGGGGTGCCGGCGGCTCAGCCTTGGTGAGAGAGTGACACTCTGCCAAGCTGACCGGACACCGCACGGTCACGCCTCACTGGATTCGCAATCTAAACTCCAGTGCCGGCAGATCCAGAACAGCCTCGGAGAACGGCAAGGAGCCGAAGATGAGTGGACGAGCTCAACTCGGTCCCACTGCAGGTGGGGCTCCCGTTCTGACACCGGGGGCTCGGGCACTCTACTTGGAGATCGTCAAGGCCGACGGGCGCATTGCAGCGGAATCCACGTGCCATCAGAACGCCTTGAACGAGCTACTCGAGGTCGGGCTGCTGATGCCCGACGCCGATGATCGCGGCGAACTGGTCGCCGTGGATCCGGCACAACTCTCCGCGCGGTTGAGTGGCACCTGGCAACGCCAGGCTCTTGACCTGCTGTCGCGGGCGGTTTCGTTGCCCGCTGAACTCCAGGAGCTTTCTCAGGAATTTCACGCGCCGGAAAAGAGTAGTGGCGCGATCGAGTATGTTCGGGGAAAGGTTCTGATAAACCAGCGACTCGACCAGCTGTTCACAGCCGGTACCGAGGAGACCCTTGCCCTTCAACCGGGCGGGCCGCGCCCACCCGAGTTGTTGACGGCGATGATCGAGCGCGACCTGATCGCGCTCAATCGCCGAACGTCGATGCGCACCATCTATCACGCCAGCACCCGCTACCATCAGCCCACCAGGGATTACGTCGCCAAGCTGGCGAAGGCCGGCGGGCAGTTCCGCACCCTGGACGAGCCGTACACCCGCCTCATCGTCATAGACCGGCGGGTTGCCGTCATACCGGTGGCCGACGATATGACACTGGCGGCTTTCATATTCGAGCCGGTGATCGCCAACTATCTGGTCGAGGAAGTATTCGAGCCCAGCTGGAACAGAGCCCTGGAATTCAACGGCAACAGTGCCGTGCCACAGCAGGTCGTGTCACGACTCCGCCAGACCATCATCGAGCTCATGCTCGCCGGGATCAACCACCGGGTCATCGCACGCCGCCTGGGAATCAGTGAACGAACTCTCGCCCGGCACATCGCCGAGATGCGAGAGGAGTACAACGTCGAGTCGCTGTTCCAACTCGGTTATGCACTGGCCCGCACCGCCGAACACTCTTCGGGCTGAAGGACAGATACCGGAAGCCACAGCCTGCCACCACAGATCTGATCACCCCCGAAAGCCGGGCGGTCGGAATCGCGGTCACGCCCAGCCGATGTCCAGGTCCTGGGTCGTACCCATCACCTTGGCAGCAACGGCAGTCTCAGAGTGAACCGCCGCCCCAGAGAAAGCCTCGTGCGCGCCAGCCAGGGCAGTCATGCCAACTACCGACATCAATACGGCCTTGCAGACAAATCGGCGCAGACGAGACATACGTCCACCCCTTCCTCGCGCGCATTGCGTCAACGATTAAAAGAAGCACTGTGTCTGCTACATGTTGCCTCAGGTCGTACAGGCATGCCAAGCCACCTACGCGTCATCTCCCTGCCAGGCATCCACATGACACCGGTGAACCCTGGACGCGTAGGTCCTCAACGATGGACGATCAGTTCGCTCCCGATGGTCCAGCAGGACGCCACATCTTGCCAATGTACCGTCAAATGCCAAGCCGTTCACCAGTAGCACCACTCCACAGAGCAGCCCACATTCAACGCATAGCCGACATTCTCTCCCCCGGTCGGCCTTCCCCCGGAGTCGACATGACCGAGCCCTACCTGCGTCACAACGACAGCCAGGCCCCTGAGGGTCGGCGTGCACGTGTGTTCCTGGCCGCGCCGCTGATGCGGCTGACCGGCCCCGCGGACAGCGTGGTGACGCTCGCCAGCCGGACGCGGCTGACGACGCTCCGCACCACCCTCCTCCGCAGCGGTGCCGCCGTGTACAGCGCGCACCACAGCGACGCCTGGACCGTCGCCGGTCGGGCGCCCGAGCCCCGGGTCCCCTCCGACTTCCGCGCGCTCCAGTCCGCTGACCTGGTGTTCGCCTACGTCGGCGCCCCGCTCTCGGCCGGCGTGAGCCTCGAACTCGGTTGGGCGTCGGCGCTGCGGAAGCCGATCGTCCTGCTCGTCGACGAGGCCATCACCCACAACCCGCTGATCGCCACCATCGAGCAGGTCGCCCCCGTCCTGCCGCTGGTCTTCGACGACACCTGGTCCCAGGAGGCCCTCCACCACACTGTGGAGACCGCCCTCGACTGGGCCGGCATGGCGCTCTCCCTCCGCGAGGGCTTCTGGACCGCCCCCGGCGACCGCTTCAACGTCCCCCGGCAGCAGACCTCCGTCCCCGGCTACTGGCCGACCGGCGCCGCCACTGGCTGAGCAGGGCTCACCCACCGGACTCCCCCGTCCGGGCTCCCCGCATCTGCCAGCCGAGCTGGAACAGGGTCTCCGCGTCGTACACCTCACGCAGCCGGGCGATGTGACCGGCCACGGTCCGTTCGCTCAGGCCCATACGGGAAGCGATCGCCCGCTGCGTGAGACCCCTGGCGAGCAGGCGACCCACCTGCTCGTGGGCGACAGGAGTGAGGGAACCGTCCGCGAGCGCCACCCAGTCCACCGCCTCAGCCTGCTGCCACTGCTGGTCGAAGATGTCCGCGAGGTGTGCCACCACCGCCGGGTCCTCCACGACGGCGGCCACCTTATTGTCGGGGGCCGCAGGCAGCAGGGCGACGGCGCGGTCGAAGATCATGATCCGGTTGAACGGCGTGTTCAGCACCCTGATCCGGGAGCCCGCATTCGTGTTCTCCGCTGCGAACTCGACATGGTCCGGATCCATCCGGGCCTGCGGGCCGTAGATCGTCCGGATCGATCCGCCGTCATCGACGTAACGGCGTGTCTGCACCAGTGAATCCACTCGGTGCGCCGGCGGATGGATCCTGTCCGGCTGGGCTGCCAGTGCCTCGTGCGGGTAGTCCCGGATGCATTGGGCGATCACGTGCCGAATCTGATCGAACCCCACCGCCCGACGTGTCCCACCGACGCGGTCGGCGCGACGGGGCGCAGTGTCGTAAGCGTGAGTCAGGTCCTCGAGCAGATCCGGAACGGCGGCGGCCCGGGCAAGGAGGCGGGCGCTCTCCTCCCGCAGGTCCGCACCGATGCGCTCGCCTACGGCGCGCGGATTCACCGCGCTGTAGGACCCATCCGCTGCTCGTAGGACGAGCAGACCGAGGTCAGCGAGTTGCTTCACGGCGGACTCGTCCTCGGGGCGGATCTCACCGACACGGATCCGGCCGCCCTCGGCCAGGACCGCCCGGTAGAGCTCGCGCGCGGCGGCGTCGGGCAGGTCGGGCTCAGGCATCGCGGGCTCCCCTCATCTGCCAGCCGAGCTGGAACAGCGTCTCCGCGTCGTACGACTCCCGCAGGCGCGCGATGTGGCCGGCGACGGTGCGCTCGCTCAGGCCCAGGCGGGTGGCGATCGCGCGCTGGGTGAGGCCTTGGGTGAGCATGTGCCCGATCTGGTCGTGGAACGGGGCATCAGCGGTTCCGCCGGCGAGGGCCGACCAGTTCACCCCTTCCGCCTGCTGCCAGTGCAGTTCGAACTCCCGGACCAGGAAGTCGACCACGGCCCGGTCCTCGACGAAGGCGGCGCAGCTGTAGTCCTCGCCGACGGGGATCACGGCGACGGACCGGCCGAAGATGAAGAGCCGGGTGAACGGAATCGGCAGGATCCGGATGGCGACGCCGAGTTCGGTCGCCTGTGCCGCGAAGGAGACGGTCGGCGGATCGGCGAGGGCGGACGCCTCGTAGATGGTCCTCATGGTGCCGCCCTTCTCAATGTGGCGACGGTCGGATTCGAGGGCCTCCGCCAGGTGCGCGGCGGGCCGAGCACCTCCTGGCTGCCGGGACAGGGTCTCGCTCGGGTGGTCGGCGTGGATCTGGGCGACCTGGTGACGGATCTGCTCCAGGCCGACGACGTACTGGACCGCGGGCGAGGGTTCGGGATTCCGGCGGGGCGCGAGGTCATAGGCCTGGGTGAGGTCGTCCAGCAGCTCGGGGATGCGCGCCGCCCGGGTGATCAGGCGGGCCCCTTGCTCCCTGAGCTCGGTGCCGATCCGCTCGCCGACGGCCCGGGGGTTCACCGCGGTGTAGACGCCGTCCGCGATGTGCAGGAAGAGCAGGCCGAGGTCGGCGAGTTGTCGGACGGCGGACTCGTCCTCAGGGCGGATCTCGCCGACGCGGATCCGGCCGCCCTCGGCCAGGATCGCCCGGTACAGCTCACGGGCTGCGGCATCGGGCAGGTCGAGTACCGGTTCAGGCATCGCGGGCTCCCCTCATCTGCCAGCCGAGCTGGAACAGCGTCTCCGCGTCGTACGACTCCCGCAGGCGCGCGATGTGGCCGGCGACGGTGCGCTCGCTCAGGCCCAGGCGGGTGGCGATGGCGCGCTGGGTGAGGCCGCGGGCGAGCAGGCGGCCGACCTGTTCGTGGGCGGCGGCCTCGGTGGAACCCTTTGCAAGGGCGGCCCAGTTGACGCCTTCGGCCTGTTGCCAGTGCGTCTCGAAGTCCTGGACCAGGAAGTCGACCACGGCCGGGTCCTCGACGAAGGCCGCGCTGCTGTCGTCCGGGGCGGCGGGGATCACCGCGACGGTCCGGTCGAGGATCATCAGCTGTCGGAACGGGACGGGCAGGACCCGGATGTGGCAGCCGGCCTCCGTCAGTCGCGCAGCGATCCGAACCGTCGGGCCGTCGAGCCGGGCCGCGACCTCGTAGATCGTGCGCAGTGTGCCGCCCGCCTCGGCGTAGCGGCGGGCGTGCGCCACGATGTCGTCCGCGGCCTCGGCCGGCCTGGCACCGCCCGGGCGGAGGGACAGGGCCTCGTTGCCCAGCTCCTCGACGAGTTGGGAGACCCGGTGCCGGATGTTCGCGTGTCCGTGGACGATCTGGGTGGCCCCGGCGCCGTCGTGGCGTCGCGGAGCACTGTCGTAGGCGGCGGCCAGGTCGCCGAGGAGGTCGGGCACTTCCTCCGCCTGGACCAGCAAGCGGGTACCGGCCGCGCGCAGCTCGGCCGCGATCCGGGTGGTGACCGTACGCGGATTGACCGCGCTGAGCACGCCGTCCGAGGCGTACAGCTTCAACAGCCCCGTTTCCAACAGGGACTGAACGGTGTCGGCGGCCTCCCCCGGGATGTCGGCGATCCGGAGCCGCCCGCCGTCCTCCAGGATCGCGCGGTAGAGCTCACGAGCGGCGTCGGGCAGGTCGAGTACTGGCTCAGGCATCGCGGGCTCCCCTCATCTGCCAGCCGAGCTGGAACAGCGTCTCCGCGTCGTACGACTCCCGCAGGCGCGCGATGTGGCCGGCGACGGTGCGCTCGCTCAGGCCCAGGCGGGTGGCGACCGACCGCTGGGTGAGGCCCTGGGTGAGGAGGCGGGCGATCTGGTCACGGAGGTCCGACTCCGGTGCGCCGCCGTCCAGGGACGCCCAGTCGACACTGTCGGACCGCTGCCACAGCTGCTCGAAGGCCTCGACGACGAAGGCCACCGTCGCCGGGTCGTCGACCACGGCGGCGCTGTTGAGGTCAGGGTCCGCGGGGATGACGGCAACGGTCCGGTCGAAGACCAGGAAGCGCTTGAACGGACGGGCGAGCACCCGGATCGCGCAGCCCGGCGCGGTGGCCGCCGCCGCGTACGCCACGGCCCCGGGGTCGGTGCGGGCACCGAGCTCGAACAGACAGCGGATGGCGCCGCCGCGTTCGAGGTAGCGGCGGGTGCGGACGAGGGATTCTGCGAGCTGGCCTGCGTCTCGCGCGGCGCCGGGCTGGGCGCTCAGGGCTTCGCCGGCGAACTCCTGGGTCAGTTGCTCGACTTCGTGCCGGATCTCGGCCTTGCCGGTGATGACCCGGGCCCGGCCCAGGCCCGGCTTCCGGCGTGGTGCGGTGTCGTAGGCATGGGTGAGGTCGCGCAGTTGCTCGGGGACCTGGTCCGCCTCGACCAGGAGCCGGGCGCCGGCCCTGCGGATCTCGGCGCCGATGCGTTCGGCGGCCGACCGGGGGTCCACGGCGCTGTACGAGTTGTCGACCAACTGCTGTACCAGCAGCCCGAGTTCCACCAGCCGCCCGAGCGCCTCCCGATCTCCCGGATCGACCTCGGCGGCGCGGATCCGGCCGCCCTCGCGCAGGACGGCGAGGTAGAGCGCACGGGCGGCGGCGTCCGGAAGGGCGCCGCTGAGGCCGGTCATGACCGTTCACCCCGCATCTGCCAGCCGAGTTGGAACAGCGTCTCGGCGTCGTACTGCTCGCGGAGGCGGGCGATGTGGCCGGCCACGGTGCGCTCGCTCAGGCCCAGGCGGGTGGCGACCGACCGCTGGGTGAGGCCCTGGGCGAGCAGGGCGCCGACCTGCTCGTGGACGGCGGAGCCGAGGGAACCATCGTCCAGCGCGGCCCAGTTGACGCCCTCGGCCTGCTGCCAGAGCGTCTCGAAGGTGTCGACCGCGAAGGCGACCGTCGCCGGATCGTCGACCACGGCGGCGGTGCTGTAGTCGGCGGCGGCGGGAATGACGGCGACGGTGCGGGCGAAGATCAGGAAGCGCCTGAACGGTACGGCGAGGACGCGGGTGGTGGCGCCGAGCCGGGAGGCCTGGGCGGCGAAGCGTACGGTCGGCGGGTCGTACTTGGCCGAGATCTCGTAGAGGGAGCGCACGGTGCCGCCGCGTTCGTGGAAGCGGCGGGCGCCCCGTAGTGAGTCCGGTAGCTCGTTGGCCGGGCGGGGGCCGCCGGGTTGAGCCGACATGCCGTCTCCGGGCATCGCCTCGGTCAGCCGGTCGATCTCGTGCCGGATCTCCTCCTTCCCGGTGACGTAGCGCGCCCCGGTCGAGGCGCTCCGCCGCTTCGGGCTGGTGTCGTAGGCCTGGGTGAGCTCGTCCATCAGCTCGGGGAGTTGCTCCGCTTCCGCGAGCAGGCGAATGCTCTGCCGGCGGATCTCGCCACCGATTCGCTCGATGGCCGTGCGCGGGTCGACGGCGCTGTAGGACCCGTCCAGCAACTGCGGTACCAGCAGTCCTAGTTCCACCAGTCGCCCGAGCGCCTCCCGATCGCACGGATCGACCTCGGCGGCGCGGATGCGGCCGCCCTCGCGCAGGACGGCGAGGTAGAGGGCGCGGGCGGCGGCGTCCGGGAGGGCGGCGGCGAGGAGGGCGGTGGGGTCAGCCATGGCGTTCCCCGCGGAGGTGCCAGCCGAGGTGGAACAGGGTCTGGGCGCCGTAGCGCTCGCGGAGGCGGGAGATGTGGGCGGCGACGGTGCGTTCGCTGAGGCCGAGCCGGGTGGCGACGGCGCGCTGGGTGAGGCCGCGGGCGAGCAGCCGGCCGATGCGGACGGTGGTGGGGTGGGGGGCGCCGAGGTTGCGGTCGGCGGGGGTGGCGCGGGCCCAGTCCCGTTCGAACTGGGCGACCAGGTAGGCGACGGTGGTGCGGTCGGTGACGACGGTGGCGCGGCTGCGGTCCTCGACGGCGGGGATGACGGCCACCGAGCGGTCGAAGACCAGCATCCGCTCGTACGGTTCGGCGAGCGCCCGGGCCTCGGCGCCCTCGCCGCTGCGGAGGGCGACCTGGCGCAGGGTGGCGGGGTCGGCGAGGGCACCGGGCTGGTGGAGGGTGCGCACCGAGCAGCCGCGCCGGAGCAGGGCGAGGTCCTGGGCGAGGCTGGTCTGGAGGACCTCGGCGGAGTGGTGGCCGGGGCGGGCGGCGAGGAACTCCTCCTTGCACTCGGCGAGGAGTTCGGAGATGCACTGGCGGACGGCGGCGGCACCGCCCCCGGCACCAACGTCGACCCCGTCGGGCCGAGCGCCGTCCAGCCGAGCGCAGTCCAGCCGAGCACCGTCGACGCCCCCGGACGGCCGGTGGAGCGCCTCGTAGGCGCGGGAGAGCGGCTGGAGGGTCCCCGGCAGCCGCTCGGCGTGCACCAGCAGCCGGACGGCCCGGAGGCGGAGTTCGGTGCCGAGCCGGTCGCCGAGGGCGCGCGGGTTGGCGGCGGTGTAGCCGGTGGCGGTCGGGGTGAGGAGCCCGCGGGCGACGAGGGCCGCGACGGTGGCGCGGTCGGCGGGGGCGAGGTCCTCCGGGCGCAGCCGGCCGCCGGCGCGGACCACGGCGAGGTAGAGGGCGCGTTCGGCCGGGCCGGGCTCATCGGTCATCGCGGGCGCCTCTCATCAGCCAGCCGAGCTGGAAGAGGGTCTGGGCGCCGTACCGGTCACGCAGCCGGGAGATGTGGCCGGCAACGGTGCGTTCGCTGAGGCCGAGCCGGGTGGCGACGGCGCGCTGGGTGAGGCCGCGGGCGAGCAGCCGGCCGACCCGGTCGGGGATGGTGCGGGCGGGGCCCTGGCCGAGGGCGGCGGCGGCCTCGGCGGTGTCGGCGCGGGCCCAGTCGCGTTCGAAGCCGCCGATCAGGAAGGCGAGGGTGGCCGGGTCGCTGATGAACGCGGCGGTGCTGTTGTCGTCGTTGGCGGAGATGACGGCGACGCTGCGGTCGAAGACGATCAGGCGCTGGAAGGGCTCGTCGAGGACCCGGATCTGCGAGCCGTACCGGGTGACCTGCTCGGCGTAGGCGAGGGCGGCCGGTTCGACGAGGGCGACGGGCTGGTAGACGGTGCGCAGGGAGCAGCCGCGCTGGAGGAGTTGGACGTCCTGGGCGAGGGCGACCTGGAGGGTGTCGGCGGGGCGGTGGCCGGGTTGGGCGGTGAGGACCTCGGAGCGGCAGTCGGAGACCAGTTGGGAGATCCGCTGGCGGATGTGGACGTGGCCCTCGACGTAGACCGCGCCGCCGGAGGTGCCGGACGGGCGGGGCATCGCGTCGTAGGCGCGGGTGAGGCCGTCGAGGGCGCCGGGGAGGTTCTCGGCGCGGACCAGCAACCGGGTTGCCTCGCTGCGGAGTTCGGCGCCGAGCCGGTCGCTGACGGAGCGCGGGCTGACGGCGGTGTAGCAGCGGTCCATCCGGTTGACCATGACCAGGCCGATGTCGAGGAGCTGCCGCAGCGCGGCCCGGTCGGCGTCGGAGACGTCGGCGAACGGGATGCGGCCGCCTTCGGCGATGACGGCGAGGTAGAGCTGTCGGGCGGCCTCGTCGGGTTCCTCGCCCTCGGGTGCCGCATGGTGCGGCGCGACCGCCGGTTCCGCCGTCACGTCGTACTCTCCCTGCCGGACGCCTCTCCCCTTGCCTGTCCCCGTCCGTGCGCGCGGGGCCGCGGGTCGCGCGGTCCGCGGGCGCCGGTGGCCGGGCGTCCCACGCTACCGGCCGGAAGGCGGGCCCCCGGGTCCGGGTGCCGTCGCACACGGGGTCCCGGGGGCCGCCATCGGTACGCCAGGTCCAGGCGATTCCGTCGAGGCGGAGCAGCAACGCCTCGCCGGTACCGGTTCGGGCTCCATCACCACACATGGATCCCGGCCGGGGCTCTTCCCCCCCGTTCCACGCGTGCGGGACGTTGCACTCGTGGTCAGTTCTGAAGAGCTGGTCGCCACCATCGGACTGCGGTGCCCGGACGACCTGGCGCACCTCCACCCTCACAGCGTGACGGCCGGTGAACAAGTGCCGTCCGAGTGCAGGTTCGCGCAATTGCAGTTATCTGCATCCCGCAGCGGGTGCGGGGCCACGGGCGGGGGCCGGGATTCCGGTAAAGGCCGAGGCCAGCGGGGGGTAAGGACGGCGCGCAGCGATTGGCAGTTCACCGTCATCGTGCAGCTGCGCGTTCCTGCAACGGCGGCATGCTCCTGAGTGCGGGCGGCCGCCGCGCGGGTCGTCGCAGCTCAGCCCGCGCCGGCCGCACCGAGCGGGGCGCCCAGGTCAGGGCGCCCGACTCAGGGCCTCCGACTCAGGGCCTCCGACTCAGCGCGCCCGACTCAGCGCGCCGGGCTCAGGGCGTCCGGCTCAGCGCGCCCGCGCTCAGCGCGCCAGCAGCCGTCCGCGCAGCAGCCCGGTGGCCGTGCCGGTCGCGGCGAGCACCCAGGCGGTGCCGAGCAGCAGGTAGAGCCCGACGGAGAGCCCGGTGAAGCCGCCGAAGCCGGTGTGCCGGGCGAGCGCGGAGGCGCCGGTGACGCAGGTGCCGACCGGGAAGGTGAACGCCCACCAGGTCATCGCGAACGGCATCCCGGCCCGCCGGGCGCGCAGGTTGGCGGCCAGCGCGACGGCCAGCCAGAGCATCGCGACGCCGATCACGGCGACCCCGTACAGCTCGGCCAGCGGCAGCAGGACGGGCGCCAGCCCGGGCAGCACCGGGCGGGCCGCGTCGGCGAGTTGGTGGATCGCGGTGACGGACTGGCCGAGCGGGCCGAGCACCAGGAACAGCGCGGGGGTGAGCACCAGCGTGGGGAGCTTGCTGTGGAACAGGCCGGTGAACACCACGGGCAGCAGCACCAGGGTGGCCAGCAGGCCGATCCCGAACAGCGCCCAGCAGCCGTACAGCATGGCCTCCTGGGGTGTTCCGGTGGGCAGGTGGGGGACGAGGGCCGGGCCGCAGGCGGAGGCGACCAGCGGGGCGACCACGGGCAGCAGCCAGGTCGGGTTGGCCTCCAGGGCGGACACCCGGTGCCGGGTGATCATCAGGTACGGGATGCCGGCCGCGACGGTCAGCGCGTAGAGCGTGCCGACGCCCCACAGCACGGCGTCCAGGGCGACGGCGGGGCCGGTGCCGATGACCCGGGAGCCGAGCAGCAGGGTGCCGAGGCCGACCGCCAGCAGGGCCATCGGCGGGCAGCCGTAGAAGACGGCGGTGGCCGGGTTGTCCAGCAGCTGGGTGCGGGCCGCCTCGCGGTGCCGGGTGAGGTGCACCAGGCGGGCGCCGGCCAGCAGCACCAGGGCCGCAGCGCCGAGCGCCCACATCACCTCGCCGAAGCCGATCAGCCCGGGCAGGTGGACCGGCAGGGCGGCGGCGCCGTTTGCCACGATCGCGGTGCCCATCACGGCGGCGTACCAGTTGGGACCGAGCTGGGCCAGGTCGAGGCGGGGAAGCCGGGAGAGCCAGGAGGACCGGGAGGACCGGGGGCCGCGGGAGGGACCGGAAGGGCGCGGGGGACGGGACGGCCGGGGCTGCTCGGAGGAGCGGGCAGGAGCGGCGGAGCTGGTGAGCGGGCGGACATCGGCCGAGGTGGACATGGTTCCACCGTCGCCGAGCGGCCCGGCCGCCGGTAGCGCCGCGGGTTCTATGAGGGCATAGCCTGAACCTATGCCCCTCTCCCCGCACGTCCCCGAACTGGGCGCCCTGGAACTGCTGCTCGCGGTGGCCCGGCTGGGCAGCGTCGGCCGGGCCGCGGCCGAGCTGGGCGTGAGCCAGCCGACCGCGAGCGCCCGGATCAAGGGCATGGAGCGGCAGATCGGCGTCCCACTGCTGGAGCGCTCGCCCCGGGGCAGCCGGCCGACCGAGGCGGGCCGGCTGGTGGTCGAGTGGGCCCGCCAGGTGCTGGAGGCGGCGCAGGCGCTGGACGCCGGGATCGACGCGCTGCGCGAGCGGCGGGACGCCAAGCTGCGGGTGGTGGCCAGTCTGACCGTCGCCGAGTACCTGATGCCGGGCTGGCTACTGGCACTGTCCGAGGCCAGCCCGGGGACGGCGGTGACGCTGCGGACGGCGAACTCGGCGGAGGTCGCCGGGCACGTGCTGGCCGGGGACGCCGACCTCGGCTTCGTCGAGGGTCCGACCACCCCGCCCGGGCTGGCCGGCGCGGTGGTGGCGGCGGACCGGCTGGTGGTCGTGGTGGCACCCGGCCACCGCTGGGCGCGCCGCCGCACCCCGCTGACCGGGGCGGAGCTGGCGGCCACCCCGCTGGTGCTGCGCGAGCCCGGCTCGGGCACCCGGGAGGTGCTGGAGGCGGCGCTGGCGCCGTACGGGGGCGCCGTGCAGCCCCGGATGGAGCTGGCCTCGTCCACGGCGTTGAAGGGGGCGGCGATGACCGGGGCGGGGCCGGTCTGCCTGAGCGAGCTGGCGGTGGTGGAGGAGCTGGCCACCCGGCGGCTGGTCGAGGTGCCGCTGGCGGAGGAGCTGGACCTGCGACGGCCGCTGCGCGCGGTGTGGCCGGCCGGGCAGCGGCCGGGCGGGCCGGCCCGGGAGTTGCTGGGGCTGACCCGGCGGAGCGTCCGCCAGCACCCGCGGCGGGAGGCCTGAACCGCGCGGGGCCCCGACTATGGAAAAGCCTTCCGCCGTAAAGTTGAGCGGAATACACTCAACTTAGTGCATGCTGTATCTAGCAGCAGTGAAGGACGACGAGGGAGGACCCCCCAGCAGTGGACGCGAGCAAGTTCACCACCAAGACCCAGGACGCCCTGTCCGCCGCGATCCGGCAGGCGGGCGCCGCAGGCAACCCGGACGTCAGGCCGGTGCACATCCTGATCGCCCTGCTGGAGCAGCCCGAGGGCATCGCCCGGCCCCTGCTGGAGGCGGTCGGGGCGAACCCCGCCCGGGTCGACGCCGAGGCGCGCCGCCAGCTGGCGGCGCTGCCCAGCGCCATGGGCTCGACGGTCGCCGCCCCGCAGCTGGCCCGGGACACCCTCGCCGTGCTCACCGAGGCCGGCCGGCGCGCGGACGACCTGGACGACCAGTACGTCTCGACCGAGCACCTGCTGGTCGGCCTGGCCGCCGAGGGCGGGGCGGTCGCCGAGCTGCTGGCGCAGCAGGGCGCGACGCCCAAGGCGCTGCTCGCCGCCTTCAAGGACGTCCGCGGCAGCGGCCGGGTCACGTCGCCGGATCCGGAGGGCACCTACAAGGCCCTGGAGAAGTACGGCACCGACCTCACCCAGGCCGCCCGGGACGGCAAGCTCGACCCGGTGATCGGCCGGGACCACGAGATCCGCCGGGTGGTCCAGGTGCTCTCCCGCCGGACGAAGAACAACCCGGTGCTGATCGGCGAGCCCGGCGTCGGCAAGACGGCAGTGGTCGAGGGCCTGGCCCAGCGGATCGTGGCCGGTGACGTGCCGGAGTCGCTGCGCGGCAAGCGGCTGGTCGCGCTGGACCTCAGCGCGATGGTGGCCGGCGCCAAGTTCCGCGGCGAGTTCGAGGAGCGGTTGAAGGCCGTCCTGAACGACATCAAGTCCTCCGACGGCCAGGTCGTCACGTTCATCGACGAGCTGCACACCATGGTCGGCGCGGGCGCCGGCGGCGACTCCGCGATGGACGCGGGCAACATGCTCAAGCCGATGCTGGCCCGCGGCGAGCTGCGGATGGTCGGCGCCACCACGCTGGACGAGTACCGCGAGCGGATCGAGAAGGACCCGGCCCTGGAGCGCCGCTTCCAGCAGGTGCTGGTCGGCGAGCCCAGCGTGGAGGACTCGATCGCCATCCTGCGCGGCCTCAAGGGCCGGTACGAGGCGCACCACAAGGTGCAGATCTCGGATGCCGCCCTGGTCGCCGCGGCGACCCTGTCCAACCGCTACATCACCTCCCGCTTCCTGCCCGACAAGGCGATCGACCTGGTCGACGAGGCGGCCTCCCGGCTCCGGATGGAGATCGACTCCTCCCCGGTCGAGATCGACGAACTCCAGCGCTCCGTCGACCGGTTGCGGATGGAGGAGCTGGCCCTGGAGAAGGAGTCGGACCCTGCCTCGGTCGACCGCCTCGCCCGGCTGCGGCGCGATCTGGCCGACAAGAACGAGCAGTTGAGCGTGCTGACGGCGCGCTGGGAGCAGGAGAAGAAGAGCCTCAACCGGGTCGGCGAGCTCAAGGAGCGGCTGGAGGGCCTGCACGGTGCGCTCGAACGGGCCCAGCGCGACGGGGACTTCGAGCGGGCGTCCAAGCTGATGTACGCCGAGATCCCGGCAGCCGAGACCGAGCTCACCGAGGCCCAGGAGCGCGCCGCCGACCAGGACGCCTCCGCCTCGATGGTCAAGGAGGAGGTCGGCCCGGACGACGTGGCCGACGTGGTCGCCTCCTGGACGGGCATCCCGGCCGGCCGGCTGCTGGAGGGCGAGAGCGCCAAACTCCTGCGCATGGAGGAGGAGTTGGGCCGCCGCCTGATCGGCCAGACGGAGGCCGTGCAGGCCGTCTCGGACGCCGTGCGGCGCACCCGCTCGGGCATCGCCGACCCGGACCGCCCGACCGGATCCTTCCTGTTCCTCGGCCCGACGGGCGTCGGCAAGACCGAACTCGCCAAGGCCCTGGCCGACTTCCTGTTCGACGACGAACGGGCGATGGTCCGGATCGACATGAGCGAGTACGGCGAGAAGCACTCGGTCGCCCGTCTGGTCGGCGCCCCGCCCGGGTACGTCGGCTACGAGGAGGGCGGCCAGCTCACCGAGGCGGTCCGGCGCCGCCCGTACAGCGTGGTGCTGCTGGACGAGGTGGAGAAGGCCCACCCCGAGGTCTTCGACGTGCTGCTCCAGGTGCTGGACGACGGCCGGCTCACCGACGGCCAGGGCCGCACGGTGGACTTCCGGAACGCGATCCTGATCCTCACCTCCAACCTGGGCTCGCACTACCTGGTCGACCCGACCACCCCGGAGGACCGGAAGAAGGCCCTGGTGCTGGACTCCGTCCGGGCCGCGTTCAAGCCGGAGTTCCTCAACCGGCTGGACGACATCGTGGTCTTCGACCCGCTGGGCACCGCCGAGCTCAGCCGGATCGTGGACCTCCAGGTGGCCCGCCTCGGCGAGCGGCTGCGCGAGCGGCGGCTCACCCTGGAGGTCTCCGCGGCGGCCCGCGACTGGCTGGCACTGACCGGGTACGACCCGGCGTACGGCGCCCGCCCGCTGCGCCGGCTGGTGCAGTCCGCGATCGGCGACCAGCTCGCCCGGGCGATCCTCTCCGGCCAGGTGCACGACGGGGACACCGTCCTGGTCGAGCGGGACGAGGAGGGCGACCGGCTCACGGTCCGGGGCCGGGGCCCGCTGGAGAAGTAGCCACCGGCCCCCTCCCGTCACGGGCACCGCCCTCGGCCGCCCCCTCGCCCGCGCGAGGGGGCGGCCGCCGGGCGCCCTCACTCCCCCGAGGCCCGCTGCTCCCGCCGCGCGCGGTCCCGCCAGGCGCGGGCCATCCGGTGCAGCTCGGCCCCCTGGGACTCCGGGAGGTTCCAGGTCTGGGTGAGCAGCCGCAGGGTGGACACCCGCGGGCAGGACACCCCCCGCTCCAGGTCGCGGATCGACCGCACGCTCAGCCCCGACGCCTCCCCCAACTGCTCCTGCGTCATCCCCCGGTCCAGCCGGATGTTCCGCAGCAACGCCCCGAGCAAGGCGCCCTCCCCCGTCACCGTACGCTCCATCCCCGTTCCCCCCTTCGGTTCAAAACACCTCAACTCGCCCGGGAGGAAAGGCCTTTGCCCCGGGCCGGTTCCGTCGCACGCTAACCGCATCCGGCCCGCACGGCAGGCGAACCCGGGCGCCGGGCGCGTGACTTGGATCACGCGCGCGCCGGGCGTGCGACGGGGCCGCCGCACCCCGGGCACCGTGCGTGACGGAGGCCTCCGAACACCCCGGGACGAAGATCGACGCGCCCCCCGCCTCCCCTGTGAGCGGAGCCCCGAATGAGGCAGGATGGGAGGTGGAAAGGGCGGCCTCTCATTGCCGGCCACCACGTGCACTGAGGAAGAGGACCCCCCATGAGCATCGACCCGTCGTCCATCCCGTCGTTCGGCGTGCCCCAGGGCGGCCAGCCCGGTGGCCAGGGTGGCCGGCCGGCCGGCCCTCCGCCGATCGTCGTCCCGGACCAGGCCCTGGTCGCCCAGCTGCTCGACCAGATGCAGCTCAAGCACGTCGTGGACGAGGAGGGCGACCTCACCGCCCCCTGGGAGGGCTTCCGCGTCTACTACATGTTCCGCGGCGAGCAGAAGGAGCTCTTCGCGGTCCGTGCCTTCTACGACCGCGCGTACCCGCTGGAGAAGAAGGGCGAGATCCTCGACCTGATCGACGAGTGGAACCGCGAGACCCTCTGGCCCAAGGTGTACACCCACACCCACGAGGACGGCGTGGTCCGCCTGATCGGTGAGGTCCAGATGATCGTCGGCACCGGCGTCAACCTGGACTACTTCGTCACCACCACCGCGAACTGGACCCAGGCCGCGGTCGGCTTCGAGCAGTGGATCGTCGAGCGCCTCGGCCTGCAGAACGAGATCGAGGGCGAGGACGGCGGCAGCGAGGACGGCGAGGAGGCCTGATCCCGGCCCCGCCGCGCACCCCTGCGGCCCGGCCCCCGGCAGACGCCGGGGGCCGGGCCGTTCCCGTACCCTCCCGCGCCCTCCCGGCCGCCTGGCCGTCCTTGTCCCCGGCCCCGGCTCGGCTCGGCTCGGCTGGGTCAAGCCCTGCTCGCCTACCTGTTCGCTGGCGAGCTGAGGGCGAATGCGGTGGCCCTGCCAAGATGCCGGGTCCGCCTGCGAGTGCTCCCATCCCTCGGTTGTCCATGCCCCACTCGCGTTCATGCCAACGCCCAGTTCCACCGATCGCAGCTAGAAGCAACCGATTACTATCCGACAGTAATCATTTCTGGGGGAATGCGGGCTGCGGGCAACGCCTCGGGGCCGGCTACAGGGGGGAACACATGGCGGATCCTGATCTGGCCTTGGAGTTCAAGGTCAATCCGGCTGAGCTGGACGGCTGCGCACAGAGCGCGCAGCACGTCGGGGGTCTGATACCGGGTGAGACTTCGAAGGTGACGGAGCCGTGCAGCCAGGCCGCCGGCACGCTGCAGGGGTGGCTGACGGCCGCCGCGGTGCGAGACTGCGGCACCAACTGGAAGACGCTGCTGGACAAGCTCGCCGGCGACATGGGGGACGTCGGTACCAAGCTCGCCGCATCGGCCGCCTACTACCGCCAGGTAGAGAAGGACGTCCACACGCGTATGAGGAACCCGACCGCGCCGATCCCGGACGAGCCGGACCCCTTCGGCACGACCGTCGTCCCGGGCCCGGTGAAGCCCTCCAGCGCGAAGGCGGCCGAGTAAGCGATGAACATCAAGACGCTCTACGACGCCAACATCAACAACATCACCATCGCGAAGAACGCCTTCGACAAGCTCTACTCGGCCTTCGGCCAGCACATCGAGTCCTGGCAGCACGAGGTCGTCGACCGACTCACCAGCTCGCACTGGACCGGCACCGCCGCCGACCACGCCCATGCCCGAATCCAGTTCCTGGGCACCGAACTCCAGTCCGCGCACAGTGAGCTCGACTTCGTCAGCAAGGCACTTGCCAAGGCCGCCGAACAATTCGCGCTGGCCCAGGCCCACTTGATCTACGCCCTGGACGACGCCAAGAACGCGAAGCTCAACGTCGCCCCTGACGGCCGCATCACATGGGACAAGGAGCCCACGTCCCCGAACTACGCAGGCGCCGGCGCCGAGACGACGGCGATCGCCATCAGCAATCGCATCGCCGCCGCACTCAGTGAAGCCGACCACGCGGACCAGGAGATCAGTGCCAGGCTGAACCACCTCGCGACCAACGCGAGCAACGGCACCGGCCTGGACGCCGCCACGGTGGCGAAGGACCAGGCGGCCGAGACCGCCCGCGAGCAGATACCCGCCGCGGGCACGGACCCGGCCTCCGTCAAGCAGTGGTGGAACGGCCTCAGTGACAGCGAGCGTCAGAAGTTCATCAACGACCACCCCGACCAGGTCGGCAACCTCGACGGCATCCCCGCCGTCGCCCGCGACCAGGCCAACCGCATCAACATGAAGAACGCCAAGCAGAACCTCCAACTCCAACTCGACCATCTGGGCCCCGAGCCACCGCACAAGATCGATGGCGGGCAGGGCCCCATCACCAACCCGGACTGGATGGCCTGGGATGCCAAGAACATCGACCTGCGGGAGAAACTCAAGGGAATCGCCGACATCGAAAGCCGCCTGGACGGCAAGAAACTGGCCGCCCGTGGCAACACGCCGGCCTTCCTCCTCGGCTTCGACACCAAGGGCAACGGCCGGGCAATCGTCTCGGTCAACAACCCCGACACGGCCGACAACGTCGTGACCTTCGTCCCTGGCACCACCTCCAAGTTCGCAGCGGTCAGCGGCGACGTCGACAAGGCGGACGAGATGGTGAAGGCAGCCACCACGGAAGGCCGAACCAAGTCCACCGCGGCAATCGCGTGGGTCGGGTATGACGCGCCGCAGAACAAGATCCCGGACGCAGCAATGGACCATTTCGCCGAGAACGCGGAGAAGGATCTGGCCCGTTTCCAGGTCGGGCTGCGCTCGACCCACGAGGGCGCACCGTCGCACAACATCCTCATGGGCCACAGTTACGGAACCCTCGCAGTCGGTTACACCATGCGCGACCTCAAGCCACCAGTCGACGACGTCATCCTCGTCGGCAGTCCCGGCGTCGGCGTCGACCACGCCAGGGAACTGAACATCGACCCGTCCCACGTATACGTCGCCCGGGGAAGCGAGGACTCCGGGATGTATGCGGTAGCGCGAAGCGAGTGGTTCAGGCAGGATCCTATGAGTTCCGATTTCGGAGCCCGGCATTTGCAGGCCGGGGACAGCGATCACTCCCACTACTGGAATCCAAATGGGGACGCGGTCAAGGAATTCGGCAGGGTCATCGCGGGCACATGGCGGCCGTGATGGCGAACGGGACCAACCAACGCCTTACCAAGGCCGCGAGGTTGGCGCTGCCGGCCGTCGCCGTCCTGCTGATGGCCACGTCCTGTGCTGGTACGGACGACGGCCCGACGATGACCCATGAGCAGGCCAAACAGAAGACCGAGGCGTACTTCGCCGACGTATTCGCCGCCCTCCCGCAACCGGTGACCGCAGTCGCCGACCGGGACAGCGACGGGTGGTGCTTCAAGAACGACGCCCCTTCGGAGGAAGACGGCCGGACCATGGCCGTAACCTCCCGCTATCTGCGAGGCATCCCGGCCGACCATCATGCCGCCACCTTCGATGCCTTCCGCGACCATCTCGTCAAAGCCGGGTTCAAGGTCACCAGCAGCCACGCTGATGCCATCTTCCTCAAGAATCCGAAAGACGATTTCAGCGCCACCATCGACGACGGCGGCGACTGGAGCACCACGCTGCACATCGCCTTTGTGTCCCCGTGTGTCTGGCCCAACGGCACCAAGCCACCCACCGGGTGAGCTGGAAGTCCGTCGAAGATCTCGCTGGTAGCGGGGCTGTCCCGGTTGCTAGGAGTCGGCGCTCCGCGGGCTCAACCGACGGGCTATGCGTGCGGCTTTCCTTCCGAACGGGCCGATCTCGCGGCACTCGTAGATACCGTTACCGCGGAGCGGCCAGCCGTAGGGCTGGCCGCTCCGGCCGAGGAACGTACGCGCGTACACGTACTTCTCGTTCGTGCCAAGGATCTTGGCGACCCAGCCAACCGAGACGGAGCAGATGAGGCGCTGGGGCGTGATGGACACGTCTGGAAACGGGGCGGCGGGATCCGCGCTGGAAACGTCAAGGGGCACGTCAAGCGGCCGCGGTCGATGCGGTGGTCTGCTCGGCGGTGGCGTGCTGTGCGCACACCCCCGGGTGCTCGCCGATGCCGTACCAGGGCATCAGCTGGATCGACGGGTTGCGCTTGCTTGTCCATCGCTCGCCAGCCATCAGAGGATGGCTCTGACTACGAGCCGTGAGGAGCCGCTGATGGGTACGAGGCCTTTGCTGAACCGCAGGCTGGCGGGCATGGGGACGACGATCTTCGCCGAGATGTCCGCCCTGGCCACGGCCACCGGCTCGATCAACCTCGGGCAGGGCTTCCCGGACACCGACGGGCCCGAGGAGGTCCGCGAGGCGGCCGTACGGGCCCTGCGCGAGGGCCGCGGCAACCAGTACCCGCCCGGCCCCGGGATCCCCGAGCTGCGCACGGCCGTCGCCGAGCACCAGCAGCGCTTCCACGGCCTCGGGTACGACCCCGATACCGAGGTCCTGGTCACCGCCGGCGCCACCGAGGCAATCGCGGCGGCCCTGCTGGCCCTGCTGGAGCCCGGCGACGAGGTGATCGCCCTCGAACCCTTCTACGACTCCTACGCCGCCTGCATCGCCATGGCCGGCGCCGTCCGCCGCCCGCTCACCCTCCGGGCCCCGCACTTCCGCCCCGACCTGGACGAACTGCGCGCCCTGATCAACCCGCGCACCCGGCTGCTGCTGATCAACACCCCGCACAACCCGACCGGCACCGTCCTCACCGCCGAGGAGCTGGCCGGCATCGCCGCCCTCGCGATCGAGCACGACCTCCTGGTGATCACCGACGAGGTCTACGAGCACCTGGTCTTCGGCGCCACCCACCACCCCCTCGCCGCCCTCCCCGGCATGCGCGAGCGCACCGTCACCATCTCCTCGGCCGGCAAGACCTTCTCCTTCACGGGTTGGAAGGTCGGCTGGGTGACCGCGAGCCCCGCCCTGGTCGCCGCCGTGCGCACCGCCAAGCAGTACCTCACCTACGTCAGCGCCGGCCCCTTCCAGTACGCCGTCGCCGAGGCCTTGCGCCTGCCCGACGACTACTTCGACACCCTGCGCACCGACCTGCGCCGCAAGCGCGACCTCCTGCTCGACGGCCTCACCGCGGCCGGCTTCCGCGCCTTCACCCCCGAGGGCACGTACTTCATCACCACCGACATCACCCCGCTCGGCGAGAAGGACGGTGTCGACTTCTGCCGCGCCCTGCCGGACCGCTGCGGCGTCGTCGCCATCCCCAACGCCGTCTTCTACGACGACCCGGACGCCGGCCGCAGCCTGGTCCGGTTCACCTTCTGCAAGAAGGACGAGGTGCTCCAGGAGGCCGTCGACCGGCTGCAGCGGCTCTGAGCGACGCCGGTCGACGTCGGCGGCGAATTCGGTGCCGTGCGGAGTCCGGTAGAACCGGAAGAAGCCGCCGACGTCCTCACCGGTCACCGAACCGGTCACCGAACCGGTCACCGCACCCGTCACGAAGTGCGGAATGCCGGGCGACGGAATACCCTTTCCGCTCCCCGTTCCTCCGCGGCCGGGGCCGTCGCCCCGGGCTCATCCCCCTGCTCCCGCCCCCGCTGCCGTCCGGCCGCGCGTCAGGTCGCGCCCCGGAGCCGCCGCGCGCGATGAACACGCCCTTTCCACAAGGAAGTTGAGCCACCGACGGCGCCGCTCGACGGCCCCGCCCGGCCTGCGCCCGGCCTGCGCGGCGCTACCTAGCCCGACGGGGAGCGGTTTGTGCAAGGGGATCGGGGGGTTCCGGGAGTCCATTGCGCGCGTACGGCGCGCGTCCGGCTTTGCGCGCCCCCCTTGGAGGGGACCAATTCTGGCCCGACGGACGTGCCGATTCGCCCCCAACTCCCCTGGGTGGCATGCTCCTTTGCTGCCCGTCAGGCAGGCCCCACGGCCCGTCGGGCACGCCCGGAGACCCACCCGCATCCCCCACGTGGCAGGCGGCAGCGCACGGTGCGCGCGAAGAGCGCACGACCAGCGCACACGGCGCACAGGCCGGTGACAGGGGCGCGCGCTGTTCAGAGTCGCACACCGGGTCGATCAGAGCCGGGAAGCAGGTGTGCTCGAAACGGTGAATGCTTGACAAAGTTGGGTAAATCACCGACGGACCCGGCGTATTCATGCTTCTCTGCTGCTGAATCTCCAGCCGGAATCCTTCCTTCCACGGTCGGCCGCGCCCAGGGCCGCACAGCCACGAACAGCCTCGCCATCGCCTAGGCCTACTCGCTGCTGCTCGGCGGGCGCGCACGGAGCTGAAACGCGGAGCCGAGCATGCTCACCACACTGCAGACCTCCTACACGGACACCCGCGCCGGTGACCTGGCCTGGTGCCTCGGCGGCGACCCGCTGCCCGCTCTCGCCGTCCGCGACCTGAGACTCGACGGCGGCCGCCCCGGAACCTCCGGCACCCTCCAGCTGCGGCTGCTGGGCGCCTCGCACCAGGTGGTGATCTCGGCCGGCCCCGGGGACTGCCTGGAGACCGTCGCCTGCATGCCCGGCCGTCGCACCCCGCTGCCGGCCCGGGTGGCCAAGCAGGTCGGCGGCTGGGAGTACGAGTTCGCCGCCCGCATCGAGGCCCTGCCCCCGCACGACTTCGCGGCCCGCGCCCAGGAGCTGCTGGCCCTGGTCGAGGGGCACCCGCGCGGCCTCGCCGGGGTCTTCCCGGGCGACCCGAGCGCCTTCACCGCCCTGGTCACCCAGGGCGGCACCGACCGGCTGCTCTGGCGGACCTGGCACGCCTACCCGCAGGAGGGGCAGCTGGTCTGCACCCGCTCCGCGCTGGTGGTGTCGGGGCCGTGACAGCCCGCACGCCGGGCACCAGGAGCCCGTCCGACAGCACCGAACCCGGTCATATGCCACCCGGCACAGACCTACGAATCGTACGCAGGAACGATTCGTCAATCCGAGGGCTCCCGCTGTCCGTCGGATGGGCGCAGCGATCCGTCCCGCACGTCCCCTAGCGTTTGTTCGTGATCAATCATCCGGCCGGTCCGCCCGCACGCCCGCGAGTGGACCTCGACGACGGCACCCCACCCCGGCCCGGGCGAAGCCTCATCCCCCTGCCCGCCCGCCGTCGCTCCCGGCTGCGCTCCCGCCCCCGGCTCGCCCGGCTGACCGTCCTGCTGGCCGCGTTCGTCTGCGCGGCCTGCGGACTCGTCTACGAACTCGAACTCGTGGCGCTCGGCGACTACCTGCTCGGGGACACCGTCACCCAGACCTCCGTGGTGCTCTCCGTCATGGTCTTCGCGATGGGCCTCGGCTCCCTGCTCGCCAAACGGCTCACCCGCCGGCCCGCCACCGCCTTCGCCCTCGTCGAGTGCGCCCTCGCCCTCACCGGCGGGCTCTCCGTCCTCGCCCTGTACTCCTGCTGGGCCTGGATCGGCCGCTACCAGGCCGCGATGGTCGCCCTCACCTGCCTCATCGGCATCCTCATCGGCGCCGAGATCCCGCTGCTGATGACCCTCATCCAACGCATCCGGCGCGAGGACGCCGGACGCGCCGTCGCCGACCTGTTCGCCGCTGACTACGTGGGCGCGCTGATCGGCGGCCTCGCCTTCCCGTTCCTGATCCTCCCCCTGCTCGGCCCCGGCGACGGCGCCCTGCTCACCGGGGCGGTCAACGCCGTCGCCGGGGCCGCCGTGGTGCTCTGGCTCTTCCGCGAGGAACCCGCCCCCCGGATACGACGGCTGCTCTGGGCCGGCTGCACCCTCGTCCTCGTCCTGCTCGCCGCGGCCGCCGTCGGCTCCGACCCGATCGAACGCGCCGCCCGGCACGCCCTCTACGGCGACCAGGTCCGCTACGCCATCCGCAGCCGGTACCAGGAGATCGTGCTCACCGGCCCCGCCGAGGGCCCGCTCCGGCTCTACCTCGACGGACGGCTCGCGGTCTGCGGGCCCGACGAGTACCGGGGCAGCGAAGGCCTCGTCCACCCCGCCATGGCCGCCGGCCCCGACGCGCGGGTCCTGCTGCTCGGCGGCGGCGACGGCCTCGCCCTGCGGGAGGTGCTGCGGCACCGCGGCGTCCGCTCGGTCCTCCTCGTCGACGCCGACCCGGCCCTCCCCCGGCTCGCCCGCACCGACCCCGGCCTCGCCGCCCTCGACGGCCACTCCCTGGACGACCCCAGGGTCCGCACCACCGCCGCCGACCCGCTGGCCTGGCTGCGCGGCGCACCCGGTGAGGAGTACGACGTGGTGCTCGCCGACCTGCCCGCGCCCTCGGACGGCGGCCCGGTCAAGTTCCACTCCCAGGAGTTCTACGGCCTCGCCGCCCGGCTGCTGGCCCCGGGCGGCCGGATCGCCGTCCGCGCCGGCGGGGAAGGCGGGGAAGGCGGGGACACCCGGGGAGGCGGGAACCGCGGGGACGGTCTCTGGCAGATCGAGTCCGGCCTCCGCGCGGTCGGGCTGCGGACCACCCCGTACGCGGTCGACGGCAGCGCCACCGCCGACTGCCGCCCCGGCCTGCCGGACACCGCCCAGGACTTCCTGCTCGCCGCCGCCACCCCGCCTCCGCTCACCCTCGCCCCCGACGCCCCACTGCCCCGCGCCTTCACCCCCGACACCCTCCACACCTCGGCCACCCGCCTCACCGCCCTCCGCCCACCCCGCCCCCCGGCCCCCCTCACCCTCCTGGCGCCACGCTGACCCGGCGGCAGGCGGCCCGGGGCGCCCGGGCCGGTGGGCGGGGTGGGCGGAGCGGCTCCCAGCCCTCGGGCCGACCCGGCTGGAGGCGCCCCTACGACGCGATAGAGCCTCCGGCAGGGCCCCGACAACGGCGGCCCGCTCCGGCCCCAACGGGCCGACCGCGCGCGACGCGGCACCCGCCCCGGGCGGCCGGGCGCGGGGCACGCCCCGGGGCCCGGGCGGGCAGGGGTGGCCCCGGGAAACTCGGGCGGTGGTGGGTGGGGACCGGGCGGGGCCCAGTCGGTAGGCTCCGTGGCATGGAGCATGAGGTTGTCGTCCCGATGTCCGCAGAGCTGGTGCGGCAGGCCTTGCAGGATCCGGCGCTGCTGGCGCGGAGCGTGCCGGGGCTGAGCACCGAGCCGGCGGCGGTCGGGGCCGGGCCGGCCGAGGAGATCGGCGGGCGGCTGAAACTGCGGATCGGCGGCTCCACGATCACCTACAAGGGCGTGCTGTCGCTGATCGAGGGCCGGGGCGGTGTGCTGACCGTGCTGGCCGAGGGCGAGGAGGCCCGGGGCAGCGGCGAGGCGACCGCCACCGTGCGGGTCAGCGTCGCGGAGGGTGCCGAGGACGGCACCGCGACGCTCCGCTTCACCGGCGACCTGAGCGCCACCGGCCGGCTGACCGAGTTCGACGCCGAGACCCTCGACGCCGTCGGCCGCCGCCTGCTGGAGCGCTTCGCCGTCTCGCTCACCTCCCCGGACGCCCCGGCCGAGGGCGACGAGGAATTCTCCGGCGAGGCCGCCGACGAGGCCGGGTCGGAGCCCGCGGACGAGACCGACGCCGGAACGGACACCGGGACGGACACCGGGACGGACGCCGAGGTCGTGTTCATCGAGGACCGCCAGGACCAGCCCGGTGACGACCTGGACGACGACCTCTCCGACCTGATCGCCTTCTCCGACGCCGATGCCGAGCGTTTCGGCCTCCCCACCGGCTCCGCCGCCGACGACGACAACGACGGCGATGACGACATCGACGAGCACGGCGACGGCAACGCCGACGAGGCCGGCACCCGTGGCCCGCAGGACGGGGTCGCCGAGGAACTCCCGGTCGGGCCGCTCTTCGCGTACGAGGACGAGCCGGAGCTCTCCGGCCCGGTCCGCCGCAGCATCGTCGGCCGTTCGGCCGAGGAGGTGGACCACGCCCCGCCGCGCGGCCGGTACGCCCCGGCGCTGCCGACCCGCAGCGCGCGGGCCCGGGCGGCGTCCCGCTGGGGCGGCGAGGCCGGTGGCATCGTCGTGCCGGGCACGGGTGGCCGCAGCGCGGTGCCGTGGGTGATCGGCGGCTCGGTGGCCCTGCTGGGCGGCGCCGTGGTGCTGGCCAGGGTGCTGCGCCGACGCTAGCCGCGAGCGCCCGCGAGGGCCCGGGAGGGCCTCAGGCCCTAGACTGAACGCTCATGAGCAACGACCGCGACGCCCTGCTGGCACAGATCAAGGACAAGGCCGTCGTGCACGGCAAGGTCACCCTTTCCTCCGGCAAGGAGGCCGACTACTACGTCGACCTGCGCCGGATCACCCTGGACGGCGAGGCCGCCCCGCTGGTCGGCCGGGTGATGCTGGACGCGACCTCCCACCTGGAGTACGACGCCGTCGGCGGCCTGACCCTGGGCGCCGACCCGGTGGCGACCTCGATGCTGCACGCCGCCGCCGCGCGCGGGCAGAAGCTGGACGCCTTCGTGGTCCGCAAGGCCGGCAAGGCGCACGGCCTGCAGCGCCGGATCGAGGGCCCCGAGGTGAAGGGCCGCCGGGTGCTGGCGGTCGAGGACACCTCCACCACCGGTGGCTCGGTGCTGACCGCCGTCGAGGCGCTGCGTGAGGCGGGCGCCGAGGTGGTCGGCGTCGCGGTGATCGTCGAGCGCGGTGGCGCGGCCGCGATCGCGGAGCAGGGCCTGGAGTACGTGACCGCGTACGACCTGGACGACCTGGGCCTCTGACCCGTACGGGCACCCCGAGCAGCACGGAGGGCCGGGCCCTGTTTCACGTGAAACCACGTGGAACGGGGCCCGGCCCTCCGTCACTACACCGTTCGGCCGAAAGAGCCACGCAGCCGTAGAGCACTACACCCGTGCAGCCTCAGCCGCGGCGGTGCCGCCCGCTGCCGCTCTGCACCGCGTCGCCGGCCGGGGCCTCGACGATGCCCGCCTTCTTCTTGCGGCGCTCCCGCATGACCTCGACCAGGATCGGCGAGATCGACAGCAGCACGATCAGCAGCACGGCCGGGATCAGGTACTTGTCGATCACCGGGGCGAGCGCGTCGCCGAAGAAGTAGCCGATCAGCAGCATGGACTCGGTCCAGAGCACGCCGCCGACGACGTTCCACACGAAGAAGGTCCTGGCGGGCATCTCCAGGGTGCCGGCCACCGGGTTCAGGAAGGTCCGGATGATCGGCATGAAGCGGGCCAGCACCACGGCCTTGCCCGAGCCGAACTTGTTGAAGTACTCCTCCGCCTTCACCACGTACTCGCGGCGGAAGATCTTCGAATCGGGCTTGTCGAACATCCTCGGTCCGACCTTGGCACCGATCAGGTGCCCCAGCTGGGCACCGGCGATCGCCGCGATCGGGCAGCCCACGAGCAGGACGGCGATCGGCAGCTTCGCACCGTCGCCGAGGACCGAGGAGGCCGCGTTCGAGGCGGCCACGCCCGCCAGGATCAGCAGCGAGTCACCCGGGAAGAAGAAGCCGACCAGCAGGCCGGTCTCCGCGAAGATGATCGCGATCAGCCCGATGGCGCCGAGGGACGAGATCAGGGATTTGGCGTCGAGCACGTTGACGGCCAGCTGGTTGTAGTCCACGGGCGCAGGATAGCGGGCGTACCTTTCCGGCGGCTTCCGGCCGAGCCCGTCGGCCGGCCGCGGCCGGGCGCCCCGCCCGGTCCGCGGCCCCGGACCGGGCGGCGAGTTCCGGCCGAGCCGTCCGGTACGGCGTCCCGACAGACGGGCTCCTGCTGACCTGCGGGCACGAGTCTGGGAAGATGACACCGGCGTCCGGTCCGCGGCGGCCCACCACCCTCATGGCCGTACCGCGGAGGTCGCCTCGAACCTTGGTGCCGGAGAGCCACACCGCAGCGCCGCGCGTCGGCGGGCCGGCACGGAGTCGTCACGAAGGCGTACACAGCGTCGGACAGCACCGTCCGTACGCCGCAACCCGACAGGAGCGGATCGCATGCCCATCGCAACTCCCGAGGTCTACAACGAGATGCTGGACCGGGCCAAGGCGGGCAAGTTCGCCTACCCGGCCATCAACGTCACCTCCTCGCAGACCCTGCACGCCGCGCTGCGCGGTTTCGCCGAGGCCGAGAGCGACGGCATCATCCAGATCTCGACCGGTGGCGCGGAGTTCCTGGGCGGCCAGCACAACAAGGACATGGTGACCGGCGCGGTCGCGCTCGCCGAGTTCGCCCACATCGTCGCCGCCAAGTACGACGTCACCGTCGCGCTGCACACCGACCACTGCCCGAAGGACAAGCTGGACGGCTACGTCCGCCCGCTGCTGGCGGTCTCCGCCGAGCGCGTGGCCAAGGGCCTGAACCCGCTGTTCCAGTCGCACATGTGGGACGGCTCGGCCGAGACCCTGGCCGACAACCTGGAGATCGCCCAGGAGCTGCTGGCCCAGGCCGCCGCCGCCAAGATCATCCTCGAGGTCGAGATCACCCCGACCGGCGGCGAGGAGGACGGCGTCACCCACGAGATCAACGACGAGCTGTACACCACCGTCAACGACGCGGTGCGCACCGCCGAGGCGCTGGGCCTGGGCGAGAAGGGCCGCTACCTGCTGGCCGCCTCCTTCGGCAACGTGCACGGCGTGTACAAGCCGGGCAACGTCGTGCTCAAGCCGGAGCTGCTGCGCGAGCTGCAGGACGCGATCGGCAAGCAGTACGGCAAGACCGACCCGTTCGACTTCGTCTTCCACGGCGGTTCGGGCTCGACCGCCGAGGAGATCGCCACCGCGCTGGAGAACGGCGTCGTGAAGATGAACCTGGACACCGACACCCAGTACGCCTTCACCCGCCCGGTGGCCGGCCACATGTTCGCCAACTACGACGGCGTGCTGAAGGTCGACGGCGAGGTCGGCAAGAAGAACACCTACGACCCGCGCACCTGGGGCAAGCTGGCCGAGGCCGGCATGGCCGCCCGCGTGGTCGAGGCCGCTGAGCAGCTGCGCTCGGCCGGCAAGCGCCTGAAGTAGCCGGCGGCCGGCCCGACCGGCGCCCGGAGTGCTGAGTGCCCCCGGTGGATCATCCACCGGGGGCACGGTCACATCATCGGGGTGCCGGAATCACCAGGCCACGCGGTCGCGAGGTCACGCGGTCACGCGGTCACGCGGTCACGCGGTCACGGGGCCACGAGGTCCCTACAGCTCGGTCGACGGCTTGAGCTCCGCGTACGCCTCCGCGCTGCTGTCCTTGAGGAACTGCCAGCAGCGGGCCTCCTCCTCGGTCTCCTTGATCGCGCCGGCAGCCCGGGCGAGCGCCGCCAGGCAGCGCAGGAAGCCGCGGTTGCCGCGGTGCTCCCACGGCACCGGCCCGTGGCCCTTCCAGCCGTTGCGGCGCAGCGCGTCGAGGCCCCGGTGGTAGCCGGTGCGGGCGTAGGCGTACGACTCGACGTGCCGGCCGGCCGCGTAGGCGTCGTCGGCGAGCATGGCCCAGGCGAGGCAGAAGGTCGGGAACTCCGCGGCCACCTGGGTCGGTGAGGCGGACTCCTCCGCCAGCATCCGGTAGGGCTGCTCGTCCTCCGGCAGGAGGGTCGGTTCGGGGCCGTCGAGAAGATTCCTGTGAATCGCCATGGGTGCAGTCTGCCATCCGGGGCCCTGGGGTCAACCGTCCCCCGGTGATCGGCCGCCCACTGGTCCGGCGGCGCGCCGTCCAGCGCACGACGCGCCCCGAGGGCTGCATACCGGGTATATGGACATTCACCCGTTCGCCATGTCAGGGTGTGGCGCGTGCCCGCAGCCAGATCCGCCCGCCGGCGAGCCACCCGACCCGAGAACGCTCGCAGCAGACGCCGTCGCCGGGCACCCCGTCGGATCGGACCTGGCATGCTCACGGCACTGGTGGCCTCCGTGCTGCTGCTGGGCGCCGCGGCCTTCGCCCTGGACCGCTCCCCGGACGCCCCGGCCCCCGCCGCCTCCGCCCAGGCCCGGCTCGCCCCGCCCGCCGAACAGGCACCCGGCAGCCCGTCGACGGCGCCCACCCCGACGCCTGCGAACACCCCGACACCGACGCCCACGCCGACGCCCACCGCGCCGGACCCCGGCCCCGCCAAGGGCGCGGGCACGTTCAGCACCGCCCCCGCCAACGCCAAGGCGGTCGGGCGCGGCACCGTGCGCCGCTACCGGGTGGAGGTCGAGGACGGCATCGGCATCGACGCCGCCTCCGCCGCCGCCCAGATCCACGGCATCCTCGGCGACCGCCGCGGCTGGACCAACGACCGCAAGAACGCCTTCCAGCTGGTCGCCGGCGGCTCCTACGACTTCACCGTGAAGATCGCCTCCCCGGCCACCGTCGACAAGATCTGCGGCGCCTCCGGCCTGGACACCCACGGCGAGGTCAACTGCAACGTCGGCAACCAGGTGCTCGTCAACTCCAAGCGCTGGAACACCGGTTCACCCCAGTTCGACGGACCGCTGGACGACTACCGGGCCCTGATCATCAACCACGAGGTCGGCCACCGGATCGGCCACGGCCACGAGACCTGCCCCGGCCCGGGCAAGCCCGCACCCGCGATGATGCAGCAGATCTACGGACTCAAGGGCTGCACGCCGAACGCCTGGCCGTACTCGGCCGAGGGCACCTACCTGAGCGGCCCGGCCGTGCCCTGAGGAGCGTCCGACGCCCCGCTTCGGACCGACGCCCCGCTTCGGAACGGAGTTGAGACCTGATCGACAGACCGGCGGGACACCCGGCGCCTACCCTGCGAGCATGACCGCTGCCCAGCTGACCGCTGCCCAACGCCGAAAGCTCACCGCCGTGTTCGCCGCCGCCGGGATCGCCCTCGGCGCCGCCGCCTGCTCGTCCTCGGCCGGGGGCGTCCCCGGGCCCGGCGCACTGTCCTACGGCTCCGTCCGCTCGACCGCCGAGAAGCTCCAGCAGGACAAGCAGGACACCTGCCCGTTCGGCCTCGACCTCGGCAAGGCGCTGCAGGCGGCCGGGATCCCCGGCACCGCCACCCCGGACCACGAGTACGGGCACGCTGTGCAGGGCAGCGTCGGCGACGGCCTGCCGCCGCAGCCGTGGCCGTCCGGCGCGAGCCACCCGCCGACCATGCCGTCGATCCCGGCCACTCCCCCGCACGCCGACGTCATCTGCGCCTACCAGGTCGGCACGGCGAGGCTGGACCTCGAACTGTTCGCCGTCCCCCAGCCCGAGGTGGCCGTCAACCTGCTCCTGCCGGGCATCCAGCGCGCGGCGGGGCTGCCCGTCGCCGCACTCCAGCAGGTCGCCACCGAGCAGCCGGGCCCCGGCCAGACCAGGCTCCTCGGCAGCAAGGGAACGGCGGCCCTCGCCCGGATCGCGCACCAGGGCGAGGGCGACATCGTCCTGATGCTGTCCCAGAACCCCAGCACCGGCGAGCCGGACCAGGCCCTCACCGGCGAACCCCTGCGCAAGGCCGCCGCGGCCCTGGTCGACCAGCTGCACTAGGGCGTGTCTGACAATTCCCGCCAGGCGCGCGACGCTCCCCCAGCCTTCGGCCGGGAGGTACCCCCAGGGCACAAGCGCACCTCGCCGCGTTGTCGTCAGTCGCCGATGCTCCGCATGGACTCCCTCCTCCGCCTTGCGATGCACGCACCCCAACGCCGCGCGCTGATCCGACGCGAATTGTCAGACACGCCCTGGGGCCCGGGTCGCTACCCCAGGACCGGCAGGTACGCTCCCAGATCGCTGCGCTCCCCCGAGGCGGACACCTGGTGGTCGGCCACCGCCGCCGCCCAGGGCAGCCGGCCGGTGGCCAGCCGGATCCAGGTCAGCGGGTCGGTCTCGACCACGTTCGGCGGGGTGCCCCGGGTGTGCCGGGGGCCCTCGACGGCCTGGACGACGGCGTACGGCGGGATCCGCAGCTCGACCGCGCCGCCGGGCACCCGGTCCGCGAAGGCGTCCGCCAGCATCCGGGTGACGGCGGCGAGGGCCTGGCGGTCGTGCGGGAAGGCCTCCAGGCGGAGCGCGTCGGCCAGGTCGTCGGCGTGCACCACGGCCTCGACCAGCCTGGTCACCAGGTAGTCGGTCAGCAGCATCCGACGACCGACCACGACGGCGGTCGGCTCCGGTGCCGCCCCGGCAGGCCGGTCGAGCACCGCCCGTACGGCGTCGAGCGACCGGTCGAACGCGGCGACCACTTCCGCGAGCGGGCCCGCGAACCCGGTCGCCGCGTGCTCCGTCACCGCGCTGTCGACGGCCCCGGCCAGCGTCCGGCTCACCTCCGCGTAGCCGGCCAGCGAGAGCACCGGCCCGTCCGGGGCCGGGGCGTCCAGCGCGGCCGGCATCCGGCCCAGCGCCAGGCTCAGGTGGGCCAGCAACTCCCGTACCCGCCAGGTGCCGAGCCGGGTCGGCCGGTCCAACTGGTCCGCGCCGAGGCCGTGCACGACGGCGCGCAGCGCCTCGCTCTGGGCGGCCAGCGCGGCGCGGACCTTCTGCGGCTGGTACGTACGGGACTTGGGAGGCATGGGGCCCAACATACGCCGAGGGGCGGACGGTTCAGCGAACCATCCGCCCCTCAGAACGAGCGCTCAGGCCAGCAGGGCCTCGATGACGCCGGTGTGGGCGTCCCTCAGCTCGGCCAGCGTGACGCTGAACTGCCCCTGGACGTCGAGGCTGTCGCCGTCCACGACACCGATCCGGGTGGCCGGCAGGCCACGCGCGGTGCACATGTCGTTGAAGCGGAGCTCCTCGCTGCGCGGCACCGCCACGACGGCGCGGCCGGCCGACTCCGAGAACAGCAGGACGAACGGGTCCATGCCCTCGGGCACGACGATCCGGGCGCCGTGGCCGCCCTTGAGGCAGCTCTCCACGAGCGCCTGGCCGAGGCCGCCGTCGGAGAGGTCGTGCGCGGCGTCGATCATGCCGTCGCGCGAGGCGGCGATCAGGATGTCGCCGAGCAGCCGCTCGCGCTCCAGGTCCACCTTGGGCGGCAGGCCGCCGAGGTGGTCGTGGACGACCTGCGACCAGGCCGAGCCGCCGAGCTCGTCCGCGGTGTCGCCGAGCAGGTAGAGCAGCTGCCCCTCCTCGGCGAAGGCGACCGGGGTGCGCCGGGTGACGTCGTCGATGACGCCGAGCACCGCGACCACGGGGGTCGGGTGGATGGCGACGTCGCCGGTCTGGTTGTACAGCGAGACGTTGCCGCCGGTGACCGGAGTGCCGAGCACCAGGCAGGCGTCGGCCAGGCCGCGGGTGGCCTCGGCGAACTGCCACATGACGTCCGGGTCCTCGGGGGAGCCGAAGTTGAGGCAGTCGGAGACGGCGAGCGGCTTGGCACCGCCGGCCGCGACGTTGCGGTACGCCTCGGCCAGGGCCAGCTGGGCGCCGGTGTACGGGTCCAGCTTGGCGTAGCGGCCGTTGCCGTCGGTGGCGACCGAGACGCCGAGGTTGGTCTCGTCGTCGATCCGGATCATGCCCGAGTCCTCGCCGTGCGAGAGCACGGTGTTGCCGAGCACGTAGCGGTCGTACTGGTCGGTGATCCAGGACTTGGAGGCCTGGTTCGGGTGGCTCGCGACCTTGAGCAGGTCGGCCTTGAGGCCCTCGCCGGTGGTCGGGCGGACCAGCCGCTCGGCGGTGGGGGCGTCGGCCTGGAGCGCGTCCTGCCAGCTCGGGCGGGCGTAGGGGCGCTGGTAGGTCGGGCCCTCGTGGGCGACGGTGCGCGGGGGCACGTCCACCACGAGCTCACCGTGCCAGAAGATCTCCAGGCGCTCGCCGTCGGTCACCTCGCCGATGACGTTGGCGATGACGTCCCACTTCTCGCAGATCTCCAGGAAGCGGGCGACCTTGTCGGGCTCGACGATCGCGCACATGCGCTCCTGCGACTCGCTCATGAGGATCTCCTCGGGCGAGAGCGTGTGGTCGCGCAGGTGCACGGTGTCGAGGTCGATCCGCATGCCGCCGGAGCCGGCCGAGGCCAGCTCGCTGGTGGCGCAGGACAGGCCGGCGCCGCCGAGGTCCTGGATGCCCTTGACGAGCTTCTCCCGGAAGATCTCCAGGGTGCACTCGATCAGGAGCTTCTCCTGGAACGGGTCGCCGACCTGGACGGCCGGGCGCTTGGTCGGCTTGGTGTCGTCGAAGGTCTCGGAGGCCAGCACCGAGACGCCGCCGATGCCGTCGCCGCCGGTGCGGGCGCCGTACAGGATGACCTTGTTGCCGGCGCCGGAGGCCTGCGCGAGGTGGATGTCCTCGTGCTTCATGACGCCCACGCACAGCGCGTTGACCAGCGGGTTGCCCTGGTAGCAGGAGTCGAAGACGACCTCGCCGCCGATGTTCGGCAGACCCAGGCAGTTGCCGTAGCCGCCGATGCCCGCGACGATGCCGGGCAGCACGCGCCGGGTGTCGGGGTGGTCGGCCGCACCGAAGCGCAGCGGGTCCATCACCGCGACCGGACGGGCGCCCATCGCCAGGATGTCGCGCACGATGCCGCCGATGCCGGTGGCCGCGCCCTGGTAGGGCTCGATGTACGACGGGTGGTTGTGCGACTCGACCTTGAAGGTCACCGCGTAGCCCTGGCCGACGTCGACCACACCGGCGTTCTCGCCGATGCCGACGAGCATCGCGTCCGAATCCGGCTTCTTCTCGCCGAACTGCTTGAGGTGGACCTTGCTGCTCTTGTACGAACAGTGCTCGGACCACATGACCGAGTACATCGCGAGTTCGGCGCCGGTCGGGCGGCGGCCGAGAATCTCCCGGATGCGCGCGTACTCGTCCTGCTTGAGGCCGAGTTCGGCCCACGGCTGGGCGGCGTCCGGGGTCTGCTCGGCGTTCTTGACGGTGTCGAGGCTCATCAGGCGTTCACCAGCTGCTTGAGGACGGAAGTGAAGAAGCCCAGTCCCTCGGTGGTCGGACCGGTGAGCGGCTCCACGGCGTGCTCCGGGTGCGGCATCAGGCCGACGACATTGCCGGCGGCGTTGGTGATGCCGGCGATGTCGCGGTACGAACCGTTCGGGTTGACGTCGAGGTATCGGGCCACGACCCGGCCCTCGGCCTCCAGCTCGTCCAGGACGTGGGTGTCCGCGACGAAGCGGCCCTCGCCGTTCTTGAGCGGGACGACGATTTCCTGGCCCACCGAGTAATCCCCGGTCCAGGCGGTGCCGGCGTTCTCGATCCGGAGCTTCTGGTCGCGGCAGACGAAGTGCAGCGAGTCGTTCCGGGTGAGCGCGCCGGGCAGCAGGTGCGATTCGCACAGCACCTGGAAGCCGTTGCAGATACCGAGCACCGGCATTCCGAGCCTGGCCTGCTCGATGACGGTCTCCATCACCGGCGAGAAGCGGGAGATCGCGCCGCAGCGCAGATAGTCGCCGTAACTGAATCCGCCCGGCAGGACGACGGCGTCGACCTGGTGGAGATCCTTGTCACGGTGCCAGAGGGCGACCGGCTCCGCGCCGGCCAGGCGGACCGCGCGCTGGGCGTCGCGGTCGTCGAGGGATCCGGGGAAAGTGACGACGCCTACGCGGGTGGTCACTTCGCCGCCTCCTCGACCCGGACGGTGAAGTCCTCGATCACGGTGTTGGCGAGAAAGGTCTCGGCGGCTTCGCGGATACGGGCGAGCGCGGCGTCGTCGACCGGGCCCTCCAGCTCCAGCTCGAAACGCTTGCCCTGGCGGACGTCGGCGATCCCGGTGAATCCGAGACGGGGCAGTGCACGCTGCACCGCCTGTCCCTGGGGGTCGAGGATCTCCGGCTTGAGCATGACGTCGACTACGACGCGTGCCACTGGCACTCCCGGTGGTGTCTTCGGTGAGGCGGGGGAACTCCAGACTACCGGCCGTTCGGGGCAGGATTGCTGGCCGGGGAGGGTGACGCGCGTAGACCCAGGACCCTTACGCCACAAGGGATCCGACGCCCCCGCCCCCCGTCCGGGCCGTCCCGTTTCCCGGGATTCGGAGCCCCGAACCGCACTGCCCGAAGAACACCCGAATACGGCACTTGGGGACAGAACCTCCCGTCCCGCACTCCGGTATCCGGCAGTCCCACCAAGACTCGTGAATATCCGGAAAAGAATGCCGGACTCTTCGATTTCGACCCCCTTCGGGTGCAGAATAGGGCCACCTGTCGCGGCAAGTGCTGCGTATCCGGCGGGCCACCAGGCCTGCCCGTGTGCGCTTGCGCGAGTTGGTGCACATCAGGCCGGCGGGCGCACTCCGCGAACCGGCGGCCGAATTGCCCGAGAGGATTGACACCCATGGCTCAGCGTGTAGTTGTCACGCTCTCCGACGACCTGGACGGCGGTGCCGCAGCGGAAACCGTCCACTTCGGTGTCGACGGGAAGTCGTACGAGATCGACCTGTCCGTGGACAACGCGGAAAAGCTGCGGGAGGCCCTCGCTCCGTTCGTCGCGGCCGGCCGCCGGCAGAGTCGCACCGGAAAGTCCTTCCGCCGCACCGCGCTCACCCCGGACCCGGCCGCCGTGCGCGCCTGGGCCCTGTCGCGCGGCATGGAACTCCCGGCCCGCGGTCGCATCCCCAAGCATGTCTACGAGGCGTTCGCCGAGGCGAACTGACCGCGTCGGGGCACCGCCCCCGGTCGCCCCGCCCGCCTGGACCGAAAGGGTGGGGCGACCACCCCGAACGATGCTGTAGAGTATTCCTCGTCGCCGCAACGGAGAGATCCGAAGAGGCGGCGGGTGCCCCACCAGGCACCATGCGGACGTGGCTCAGTTGGTAGAGCATCACCTTGCCAAGGTGAGGGTCGCGAGTTCGAATCTCGTCGTCCGCTCGCAGTGCGCGAGCACAGCACAACTCAATAGTTTGACCTGCGGACGTGGCTCAGTTGGTAGAGCATCACCTTGCCAAGGTGAGGGTCGCGAGTTCGAATCTCGTCGTCCGCTCCAGATCGAAGGCCCCCTCGGATCGAGGGGGCCTTCGGCGTATTCCGGCACGTCCTTCCCGGCTTCTCCCCATGACATTTGTCATCGCCTACCCGTGGATCCGCACCGCGGACCGATGACGGCCCGCACTGCCCGGGAGGCCCCGGCGGCGGAAGGCTGGGGGCATGGAGAAGAGCCAGCCCGCCCGCCCCGGCGACAGTGTGATCGAGGTCACCGACCTGCACCGCCACTACGGCACCGGCGCCGCCGAGTACCACGCCGTCCGCGGCGTCGACCTGACCGTCGGCCGCGGTGAGCTGTTCGCCCTGCTCGGCACCAACGGCGCCGGCAAGACGTCCACCATGGAGGTCATCGAGGGCCTGGCCGCCCCCGGTGCCGGCAGCGTCCGGGTGCTCGGCCACGACCCCTTCGTGGAGCGCGCCGCCGTCCGGCCGCGGATCGGGATCATGCTCCAGGAGGGCGGGTTCCCCGGCGAGCTCACCGCCGCCGAGACCGGCCGCACCTGGGCCGGGATGACCAGCGGCGCCCGCCCGGTGGCGGAGGCGCTGGAGCTGGTCGGCCTCGGCCACCGCGCCGACGTCCGGGTCAAGCAGCTGTCCGGCGGCGAACGGCGCCGGCTCGACCTCGCGATGGCCCTGCTCGGCCGCCCCGAGGTGCTGTTCCTGGACGAGCCGAGCACCGGCCTCGACCCGGAGGCGCGCGCCGCCGTCTGGCGGCTGGTCCGCGAACTGCGCGCCCAGGGCACCACGGTGCTGCTCACCACCCACTACCTGGAGGAGGCCGAGGAGCTCGCCGACCGGCTGGCCATCATGCACGGCGGCCGGGTCGTCACCACCGGCACCGTCGCCGAGGTGATCGCCGACCGGCCCTCCCGGATCACCTTCGAGCTCCCCGAGTACACCGGGGCCGCGCTGCCCGTCCTGGCCGGCGCCGAGGTCACCGTCGACGGCCGCAAGGTCACCGTGCAGAGCACCGGCCTCCAGGACACCCTCACCGACCTGCTCGGCTGGGCCCGGCACCACGGGATCGCGCTCGGCGCCCTGGACGCCCGCAGCGCCACGCTGGAGGAGGCCTTCCTCGCCATCGCCTCCGAGGCCGCCCACCAGGCCCCGCCGCGCACCACACCGCCCTCCGGACCCGCCGCCGCCTCCCGTCCCGCCCGCCGCCGCCTGATCGGATCCGCCCGATGACCACCGCCGCCACCACCGCCACGGGCGCCCCGAGCACCACCGCCGGCCGCCTGCTCGCCCTCGGCCGCGCCGAGGCCACCCTGCTGCTGCGCAACCGCACCGCCCTGTTCACCGCCGTGGTGCTGCCGGTGGTGCTGATCGGCTCACTGCGCGGGATCCTCAAGCAGCAGGCCGAGCACAACCCCGGCCTGGACATCGACTCGATGCTGGTCTACGGCTCGGTCGGGATGGTCCTGGCCTTCGTCGTGTACTACAACCTGACCGCCGCGTACGTCGGGCGGCGCGGCGAGCTGGTGCTCAAGCGGCTGCGCACCGGCGAGGCCCGGGACCTGGAGATCCTGCTCGGCACCGCCGTCCCCTCCCTCGCCCTCGGCCTGCTGATGGCCGCCCTGATCGGGGTCGGCGGCAGCCTGGGCCTGCACCTGGCGGTGCCGGTCAACCCGCTGCTGATGCTGGTCGGCCTGGTGCTCACGCTGGCCACCATGATCGCCCTGGCCGCGCTGTCCAGCGCCTTCACCAAGACCGTGGAGAGCGCGGGCATCACCACCCTGCCGGTCATGCTGGTCATGCAGTTCGGCTCCGGCCTGTTCGTCCCGCTGGAGGTCATGCCCTCCCAGCTGGCCGACGTCTGCCGACTGCTGCCGACCACCCCGGCCTTCCAGCTGATCCGGGTCGGCTGGTTCGGCACCGACGGCTCGGCCGCCCCGACCGACTTCCTGGGCAGCTGGGGCGCGGCCGCCCCGCACCTGGTCACCGGCACGGTCTGGCTGGGCCTCGCGATCTGGGGCGCGGTCCGCCACTTCCGCTGGGAACCGCGCCGCTGACCAGGGCGAACGGCAAACCGAAGGATCCGTCCCCGGCCCACCTCTGATATGAAGGCAGCGACACGATCGTGAGCAGACGGGGGGCACTGCGATGGTCCGGGGGCCGGTCCGCCGCTGGAAGGGCTACGGCAAGCCGCAACGAGCCGAGCTGTACTTCCGCTGGTCGCTCTACCTGGTGGCGTGCATCGGGCTGCCGGTGAACCTGCTGGCCAGCGCCTCCTCGGTACAGATCGCGGACTCGGCCTCCGTCGCCCGGACCGCCCTGGTGCTGTCCCTCGCCTCGATCCTGGTCACCCTCCGGGCCTACCGCACCTCCCTCGACCACTACCTGGGGCGGCCCAGCACCTACCGCCGCTGGCTGACCGTCAACGCCGTCCTCGCGGTGGCCGGTTCCTGGGCCCTGCTGCTGCTCGGACCGTCCTCCGACGGGCTGTCGCCCCGCCCCGGCCCGCCGTTCACCATGGTGATCGCCGCCGCCCTGGTGGGCGGGGCCACCGGACCGGCCGGGGTGAGCCTGCCGTTGCGCTGGGCCTTCGTCGGCGCGGCCGCCGCGCCGCTCGCGGTCGCCCCTCCGATGCTGCTGGCCGGCATCGGCCCCGGCGTCACCACGGGCTGGGTGGTCGGCGCGATCTTCGGCACCCTCGTCCTGATCGGCAGTTGCCGCAGCGCCGCGTGGGTGACCGCCGTCGTCTGGGAGCTGGACGCCGCCCGCGAGGCGCAGTCCCGGCTGGCCGTCGCCGAGGAGCGGCTGCGCTTCTCCCGCGACCTGCACGACGTGATGGGGCGCAACCTCACCACCATCGCGTTGAAGAGCGAGCTCGCCGTCCAACTCGCCCGGCGCGGGCGCCCGGAGGCCGCCGAGCAGATGTCCGAGGTGCAGCGGATCGCCCAGGAGTCGCAGCGGGAGGTCCGGGACGTCGTCCGCGGCTACCGCACCGCCGACCTGCGCGCCGAGGCGATCGGCGCCCGGGCGGTGCTGCGCTCCGCCGACATCGCCTGCGAGATCGACCTCGGCGAGAACGCCGACGGGCTGCCGCTGCCGGTGCAGTCGGTGCTCGGCTGGGTGATCCGCGAGGCCACCACCAACGTGCTGCGGCACAGCGAGGCCGCCCACTGCCGGATCCGGCTGCGGCGGGAGCACGGCCGGGCGGTGCTGGAACTGGAGAACGACGGGGTGCCGGAGGTCCCGTCGCCCTCCCAGGGGGCCGGCACCGGGCTGCGCGGCCTGCGCGAGCGGCTGGCCGCCCACGACGGCGAACTGACCGTCCCGGCGGCCGTACCGGGCACCTTCCGGATGCTCGCCGCCGTACCGCTCTGACCCCCCTGCCACTGCGGATCCGCTGCCGCTGCGGATCCCCTGCCACCCGGGGGTCCGCCCGCCACTGCGGATCCCGCTGCCGAGGAAGGCCGTCCGATGACCGACACCCCGCCCGTGCGCGTCCTGCTCGCCGACGACGAGCACCTGATCCGCGGCGCCATGGCCGCGCTGCTCTCGCTGGAGGACGACATCGAGGTGGTCGCCCAGGCCGGCTCCGGCCCGGAGGCGCTGGCGATGGCCCGGACGCACCGGCCGGACGTCGCGGTGCTGGACCTCCAGATGCCGGGCAAGGACGGCATCGAGGTGGCCACCGAGCTGCGCCGGCTGCTGCCGGACTGCCGCTGCATGATCGTCACCGGCCACGGCCGCCCCGGCTACCTCAAGCGGGCGCTCGAAGTCGGGGTGCGCGGCTTCCTGCCGAAGACCGTCTCGGCGGCCGACCTGGCCGGCATCATCCGCACCGTGCTCTCCGGCGGCCGGTACGTGGACCCGGAGCTGGCGGCGGACGCGATCAGCGCCGGGGAGACCCCGCTGACCCCGCGCGAGACGGACGTCCTGGAGCTGGCCGCGGACGGCACCCCGATCGCGGAGATCGCCCAGCGGGCCGGGCTGTCCCAGGGCACCGTACGCAACTACCTGTCCTCGGCGGCCACCAAGCTGGGCGCCGAGAACCGGCACGCGGCGGTGCGGATCGCCCGCGAGCACGGCTGGATCTGACCGATCCCGTGCCCGCGGGCGGCGGCGGGGCTCAGACCCAGCTGGTGCCGGTCAGCCGCTCGTACACCTCGATGTACTTGGCCCGGGTCCGCTCGACCACCTCGGCGGGCAGCTCCGGCGGCGGCTGCTCGCTGTAGCGGTCCCAGCCGGAGGCCGGGGAGACCAGCCAGTCGCGGATCAGCTGCTTGTCGAAGGAGGCCTGCGAGCGGCCCGGCTGGTACTCGTCGGCCGGCCAGTAGCGGGAGGAGTCCGGGGTGAGCACCTCGTCGCCGATGATCAGCTCGCCGTCCAGCAGGCCGAACTCGAACTTGGTGTCGGCCAGGATGATGCCGCGGTCGCGGGCGATGTCCCGGGCCCGGGCGTAGACGTCCAGGGTGGTGCGGCGCACCTGGTTGGCGAGCTCGGCGCCGATCCGGCGGGCGGTCTCCTCGTAGGGGACGTTCTCGTCGTGCTCGCCGACCTCGGCCTTGAGCGCCGGGGTGTAGATCGGGGCGGGCAGTTCGGAGCTGTTCTCCAGGCCCTCCGGCAGGGCGATGCCGCAGACCGTCCGGCTCTCCTCGTACTCGGTCAGGCCGGAGCCGGCCAGGTAGCCGCGGGCGACCGCCTCCACCGGGATCATGTCCAGGCTCTTGCAGATCAGCGTGCGGCCCTTCCAGTCGGCGGGGGCGCCGGCCGGGACCTCGGTGGAGATCACGTGGTTGGGGACGATGTCGGCGATCCGCTCGAACCACCAGAGCGAGAGCTGGGTGAGCACCCGGCCCTTGTCCGGGATCTCGTTCGGCAGCACCCAGTCGTGGGCGGACATCCGGTCGCTGGCCACCATCACCAGCTCGCCCGACCCGGTGCGGTACAGGTCGCGCACCTTGCCGGTGTGCAGGTGGACCAGGCCGGGTACCTGGACCGGCTCGGGCTTGGTGACAAATCCGCTCAAGGTGTTCAGTCCTCAGGGGTCGTTCACGGGCGTGGGGCACCGCGAAAGGGGAGGTCACTGCCCCCGCAGTCTTTCACGCCCGCCCGCCCGGGCTCCCGGGGAGCCCGGGGCTCAGTTCTTGCAGAGCCGGTCCAGCAGGTTGGCGGTGGCGCGCTGGACCCGTTCGTCGGTGAGTCCGGGGCGGCCGAGGGCGGGCGACCAGGCGAAGGTCCCGGCCGCGAAGACGTACGCGCCGCTGGGCGCCCGGTACAGCGAGGTCTCCTGGTAGCGGGTGCGGCCGGCCAGGTCCCGGTACGGCGAGTGGGCCAGCAGCACCCGCTCGGTGTGCTCGGGCAGCGCGACCTTCGGGTAGTACCGGTCGGCCTCCCCCGCGACCAGGCCGGGCAGCTCGTCCCCCTCCTGCAGCCCGGTGCCGTCCCAGAGCCAGTGCGCGGTGTGCCGGGCGACCAGCGGGACGGGCGCCGCGACCCGGCCCGAGTACTGCACCCCCAACAGGTGCTGCTCGGGCTCCCCGGCGTCCCGCCAGAGCGCGCTGGCCGCGCCGGGCACCCCGGCGGCCGGGCTGCCCGGCCCGACCTTCTGCCGCTTGCGGCAGTTGAGCAGCCGGTTCGGTTCGCCGGAGGCCGCGGCGGTCAGCTCGACCCGCCAGTACATGGTGTTGGCGGACAGGAAGACCAGCGAGGTGCCGCCGTCCCTGGCCCGCTCGGCGGTCCGGCGCATCGGCTCGGACCAGTACTCGTCGTGGCCGGGGAAGACCAGCGCGCGGTGCTCGCCCGGGTCGACCAGCCCGGCGTGCAGGTCGGTCGCGGTGGCGTAGGAGAGGTCGTAGCCGTAGCGCTCGGCCCAGCGGATGAAGTCGTACGCGTGGCCGACGTGCAGCGGCAGCCCGGCGGTGGCGTGCGGGCGGTCGAAGGAGACGGTGACGGCCGCCTCGGGCTCGCCGACCAGGCCGCCCTGCCCGTCCCAGGCGTGGTAGAGGCTGGCGCCGGTCCGGCCGTCCTCGGGGAACAGGTTGTACGCCTGCCAGGTCACGTCCGGGACCACCAGGAGCAGTTCGGCGGTCCGCCCCTGGTCGGCGAAGTCCCGCACGGTGAACGGGATGTGGCTGCGGTGCAGCATGTCCGCGGTGGTCAGCACGGCGACGTACGCACCGGGCTGCCAGTGCAGCGGGACCTGCAACCGCCAGGAGTGCCACCAGTGGTGGCAGGAGACCGTCCGCTCGACCACCAGCGGCGCGGGCTGGGCCAGACCGGCGATCAGCGGACTGGACGTCATGTGGCGGGCACCGTCGCCGCCGTAGTGGCCGATCCGGTAGACGTCCACGGTGAACTCGCGCGGCGGGTTGACGGTGACCCGGAAGTCCACCGAGCCGCCGGGGCGGATCACCCCCGCCGAGGCGAAGCCCTTGATCTGCTGGTCCACGTCGTTGGCGCTCTGCGGGGTGCCGACCGGCGGCTTGGGCCGCACCCCCGCCGAGAGCGGCTGCTGGCCGGGCGCGTCCACCGAGACGTACCAGGGCACGGCGCCCTCGGCCCCGGCGAGGTACTGGTCGGGGCTGCGCAGCCAGGGCAGCGGGCCCTGGCCGAAGGGGTCGGAGACGCTGTAAGCGTGCGTGCCCGACTCCCAGCGGCGGTTGAGTTCGGTCCCCACGCGCCCCTCCCAGGTGCACTTCCGTCCGGTGGCACGTGCCCCCCGGATGTGCGTGCGGTCTAATACACCACACAGTGCTGGCGCTCCGTCACCCCACGGTAGCAATTGGTGTCGGGAATCTTCCGCTCCGCCGGGACGGGGCCTCCGGCCTGCGGAGACGGCCGGCGGCCGGGGCCCCCGGGGGCGCGTGCCGGGGTGCCGAGCGCCGCCCGGGGCGGCCGGGGCGGCCAGGACCTCAGAGGCGGACGGGCTTCTCCAGGCGCACCTCGGCGGCGTCCAGCCAGGCGCGCAGCGGCCCGTCCTGGCCCTGCTCCACCGCCTGGGCGACCGGGCCGGCCAGGTCGGTGCGGCGGACCCCGCCGAGCAGCAGCACCGGGCCGTCCAGCCAGTCCAGGCCGGGCGCGCCGCCCGCGGTGTCCACGGCGGCGCAGCAGACCATCGCGGTGACGTGGTCGACCAACAGGTCGCGGCCGGTGCGGTCGGGCTCCAGCAGCGGGGCCGGGGTGGTGGTGCGGGCGAGCTGGGCGGCCAGGGCGGCGGCCAGCTGCTCGCCGTCGCCCTCGGCGAGCCGGAGCAGCAGCCGGGTGAGGGTCGGGGCGCCCGGGCGGGACTGCGGGGCGAGCCGGTCCAGGGCGGACTGCAGGGCGGCGGCCCGGGCCCGCCAGCCGGCGTCCACCACCTCGGCCGGGTACTCGGCCCACTCCAGCTCGTGCCAGGCCCCGGCCGCCGGGCGGCCGAAGAACAGCTCGGCGGCCAGCCGGGAGACCGCGCGGTCCACCGCGCCGGGCTCCTCCAGCAGGTCGCAGGCGGGGCGGTCGCCGAGCCGGTTGCCGTAGCCGTCGGCCAGCCGGTCGCGGCGGGACAGCTCGGTGAGCGCGGCGACCACGCCGGCGTTCAGGTGCGCGGGGTGGCGGCCGAGCCGCCAGGCGGGCAGCGCGACCCGGGTGAGCAGCCGGTCCCAGCCGGCGTAGGCCAGGCCGACCTGCTCCTGGGCGGCGATCCGCAGGCCGTAGTCGACCGTCCTGGCCTGCTCGGAGGCCCAGCTCGCGACGGACCGCTCCAGCTCGGCGGAGTGGCCGCGGCAGGCGCTCAGCAGCCGGCGGGTGATCCGCCGGGTGATCCGGTCGGCGAGCCGGGCCGGGCCCCGGCGGGGCGGGGCCGGCGGGACGGTCAGGGTGCCGCCGCCGAGCCCGGGGGCCGCGGCCGGACCGGAGTCCAGACAGGCGTCCAGGGCGCGCAGGAAGCGGCGGGCGGCGGCGATCTCGGGGTCGGCGGAGGCCGCGGTGCCGGCCACCACGGGGGCGAGCAGGGCGCGCAGCTCGCCGGACCGCATCCACCACAGGAACGGCGAGCCGATCACCAGGACCGGCGCGGCGGGCTCGGGGTGCGGCCGCAGCGGGTGGGGGCGGCGCGGCGGGGCCACGTCCTCCAGCCAGCTGTCGCAGTCCGGGGTGAGCGCCACCGCGGACGGGGCCGGGACGTCCAGCCGCTCGGCCAGTTCGGCGATCAGCCGGTACAGCTCGGGGGCGCCGGCCCGCTCGACCGGCACCGCCGGGATCTGCGGGGGGACGGCCCGGCGCAGCGCCCGGGCGGTCAGCCCGGCCACCAGCAGGGTCAGCGCGGCGACCGCGCAGACCACCCACCGGACGGCGTCCCAGCCGGCGGCGTCGGCGGAGCCGGCGGCCCCGATCCGGCCGGTGAACCGGCCCGCGAGCAGGACCACCGCCACGGCGGAGGGCAGGACGGCCGCGGCCAGGGCGAGGCCCCGGATCCGCAGGACCGCTTGGGCGTGAGCGCGCGCGGTGTCGACGGCCATACGGTGCGGCACCCCCTTCGGAGCCCTCGGGCACCCGCCACGGGCCCTGAGACGACTCGAAACGATCAGTTCCGACCGGGAAGCGGAGGCGTCCGATCCCGGCAGTGCATGCTGTGTGGCGCTACTGACACTTTCGACGCCCCGGTCCGGGCGGGCGTTCCGGATCGCCCAGGTTTCCACTCGTCCCGGTGACACCGCCCGGTCGTCCCGGTGACGCCGCCCGGTCGTCCCGGTGACGCCGCCGTCGGTCCGGCGACGCCGCCCGGAGGCCGCTACCGGTCCGGTACGGAGCACCGGGCGACCACCCGGCCGATCGCCGTCCAGCATCCCCCCGCGGGCGCGCCGCCACCCGGCGGCGACCCCGGCGCACGGCACCGTCGCACGGCGATCCAGCGCACCATAAGGCCGGGCGCCCGGTTACGTCAGCCGGATGCGGGTGGTGTCACCCGATGGGCTGGAATCCGCCCGCCGATCGGTGCGTCGGGCCCCGGAACCGCTCCGACCCCGGAAACGCCGCAGGCGCTGCGCCCTGCGGGTTGTTCCGCTGCTCTCCGGCGCCCGCCCACCGCCGGAGCCCGGCGCGCCCGCGCGCCGCGTCATGGCCGCGTCATGGCCGCGGCCCCCGTGCGAGGGGTTCGCACGGGGGCCGCCGGGGTCGCGGTGGCGTCAGCCGTTGGCCGCCTTGAGCGCGATGTCGGTGCGGTGCTGGCCGCCCTTGAGGGAGATCTTGTCCACGGCCGCGTACGCGCGGTCGCGCGCCTCGGCCAGGTCGGCGCCGGTCGCGGTGACCGACAGCACGCGGCCGCCGGCGCTGAGCACCCGGCCGTCCCCGTCCGCCTTCGTCCCGGCGTGCAGCACGTACGCGGTGCCGTCCGCCTCGGCCTCGGCGAGGCCCTCGATCGGGTCGCCGGTGCGCGGCGCGGCCGGGTAGCCCTCGGAGGCGACGACCACGGTGACGGCCGCCCCCTCGTCCCAGCGCAGCGGCTCCAGCTGGTCCAAAGTGCCGGTGGCGGAGGCGAACAGGACGCCGGCCAGCGGGGTGCGCAGCCGGGCCAGCACGACCTGGGTCTCCGGGTCGCCGAAGCGGGCGTTGAACTCGATCACCCGGGTGCCGCGCGAGGTGAGCGCCAGGCCCGCGTAGAGCAGACCGGAGAACTCGGTGCCGCGGCGGCGCAGCTCGTCCACGGTCGGCTGCAGGACGGTGTCCAGGACCTCCTGGACCAGCCCGGCGGGCGCCCAGGGCAGCGGCGAGTAGGCGCCCATGCCGCCGGTGTTGGGGCCCTCGTCGCCGTCCAGCGCGCGCTTGAAGTCCTGCGCGGGCTGCAGCGGCAGCACGGTGGTGCCGTCGGTGACGGCGAACAGCGAGACCTCGGGCCCGTCGAGGTACTCCTCGATGACCACGCGCTCGCAGGAGGCGGCGTGCGCCAGCGCGGCCGCGCGGTCGGAGGTGACCACCACGCCCTTGCCGGCCGCCAGGCCGTCGTCCTTGACCACGTAGGGGGCCCCGAAGGCGTCCAGCGCCTCGGCGGCCTCCTCGGCGGTGGTGCAGACGTACGAGCGGGCGGTGGGCACGCCGGCGCCGGCCATCACGTCCTTGGCGAAGGCCTTGGAGCCCTCCAGCTGCGCGGCCGCGGCGGAGGGACCGAAGACCGGGATGCCGGCCGCGCGGACGGCGTCGGCGACGCCGGCCACCAGCGGGGCCTCGGGGCCGACCACCACGAGGTCGGCGCCGAGTTCCGCGGCGAGGGCGGCGACCTGGGCGCCGTCCGACTGGTCGATGGGGTGGACCGTCGCCACCTGGGCGATCCCGGCGTTGCCCGGGGCACAGTGCAGCTCGGTCACGGAGGGATCTTGGGACAGGGAGCGGCACAGGGCGTGTTCGCGGGCGCCGCCGCCGATGACGAGGACCTTCACGCCTGGCAGCGTAGTCGGTGGCCTGTTCCGGCCGCTCTCCGGTCCCGTCGGATCCTCCAGGAGAAGCGGTCCGTACACCGATGAGCTAGGAGGATCCTCCAAACCGGACCGGCTCGGATGCGCTCCGGGTGTCCGGGTCAGGACGGCGGGTCACCGGCGCCTCGCTCGGACGGGTGAAATCTCGTCGGGCCCCGCAACCGCCCCACCTCGCGTTCCGGTGGCCGAAACCGGTAACGATCACCGGGGAAGCGCCCCGCGGTCAGCCATTTGGCGGTAAGAAGTGCTGTTGGACAACCACCGGCGGACGTCGCGTCAGCCGATGCGCCGACAGACCATGCCGCCCGCCCGCCACAGGGAGCCCCACAGGTGAGCCAGCCGGAAATGCAGCCCGAGGAGAGTGCCTGGGGCAAGGACATCGGTGAGGAGGACCAGCCCGCCGCAGCCGTGGCCCGGCGGGCCTCTACCCGGTACCGGACCGATCTGAGCGCCCGCCAGTTCCCGCTCGGGGACTGGGGCGAGCCCGCGGAGCGGCTGGAGGAGCTCTACCGCTGGTCCGAGGAGCGGGCGGTCGAGGCGATCGAGTGGTACCGCCGGGACCGGATCTGGAAGCGCCGCTGGGCGCGCCTGCTGCGCTTCGGGTCGGCCGGCTTCGCGGCGGGCGGGGTGACCGCCCCGCTGGTGGGCCTCACCGGCACGCTCGCCCACGGCACCGCCTGGGGCTACGTGGCCTTCGCGCTCTCCGCCGCCTGCTACGGCGCCGACCGGGTCTTCGGCCTCACCTCCGGCTGGATGCGGGACGTCTCCACCGCGCAGGCGCTGCAACGCCGCCTGGAGGCCTTCCAGTTCGACTGGGCGTCGGAGTGCGTGCGCGAGGTGCTCGGCCCGACCGAGGGCACCGCGGGCGAGGCCGCCGAGCGCTGCCTGGGCGTGCTGCGCCGGTTCTGCGAGGACGTCTCGGACATGGTCCGCACGGAGACCTCGGAGTGGATGCTGGAGTTCCGCGCCTCGATGACCCAGCTGCCCACCCAGTCCGCGGGGGCCTGGGGCGGCCGCACCGAACCCGGGGTGGGCGCCCAGGTGCGGGTGCTGCCGCCGCCGGGGACGAGGCCCACCATGCCGCGGCAGCGGCCGCCGGAGGGACCGCTGCGCTAGCCGGACGGGCCTGGGGCCTCGGCCCTGGGGCCCGGGCGAAGGCACAGGCGGTGCCCGGGCGTTACGCGAAGACGATCATCGAGCCCTGGCCGAGGCTCCGGGTCGCCGCCGCGTACAGGCCCGACCACGCGTGCCGCTCCCGGGCGAAGGGGTGCAGGTCGTCGATCGGCGGCCCGAACGGCTGCTCCAGGCCGGTCGGGCCGAGCGGTCGGGTCGGGCTCGGCGGGTTGAGCGGGTCGATCCCCAGGGCCGGTGCCACGGCCTGCAGTTCGCGCAGCAGTCCGTGGCTGGAGCCGAGCGGGCCGCCGGCGGCGAGCAGCGTCTCGTCCACCAGCGGGGCCTGGAACTCGATCGGCACGTAGGCGCCGGCGTGGTCGAAGTGCCAGACCAGGTGCGACTGTTCGGCACTGCTCTCGAACATCTCCAGCAGTTGCTCGTAGTCGCTGCCGAGCGCGTCGACCGGGGTGATGTCCAGGCCGGTGAGGCCCAACAGGTAGGCGCGGCGCAGGAAGTGCAGCGAGTCGTAGTCGAAGGCGGCTATCGGCTCGACCGCCCCGCTCAGCCCGGGGACGAACTGGTAGACCGGCACTTCGGGCAGGCCGCGCGAGGTGAGCACCGCGTTGTAGAGCGCGAGGTCGTCCCGGAAGGGGTTGTCGGGGCTGTGGCTCAGCACGTCCACCAGCGGGACGAGCCAGAGGTCGCAGGCCATGGCCGGCAGTTCCTCTCCGGACGGCGGGATCGCCCGCGGGGCGGGGCGACGACGGGGGCGGGGTCGGTACCCGGACGGCCCGTGCGGGCGGCCGGTCCGACGCCCGCCCACCCTACCGGCCCGGGGCCGGGCGCGGACCGGGCCGTCCCTGCGGAGTCTCGGGGGGCGACTCGGGCAGCCGCCGGCCGAACCTGGTGTGCGGCACCCAGCGCGGTTGCGGCACCAGACCGAGGCCGAGTCCCAGCTCACGGCCCAGTTCACGGCCGACCTCGTCACCCCGTCGGGGCCGCCCGCCCCGGGCCGCCCCGGGCTCCGGCGCAGCCCCGGGCTCCGGCGCGGGGTCCGGCGCCGGCCGGTCCGCCGGCCGGTCCGCCGGGAGGCGGTGGGACCGGTGCCACGCCGACTGCGGCGCGGGCGGCTCCACCGGGACGGGCAGCGGCTCGCCGTCCGCGACCTCGGTGAGCAGCCCGAGCACCGTCACCGACTCCAGCGGCCGCCCGGCCAGCCCGGCCAGCAGCCGGACGGTGAACAGGTTGTACTCGCAGATGATCCGGTGCGCCCCGTGCAGGTCGTGGGCCCCGATCGCCTCGACCAGGTCCGGGTGGCGGTCCCAGCAGACCCCGCCCAGGGTGGGCATCGCCCGCAGGTAGCGCGCGGCGAACATCCAGGACTGCACCCGCAGCCAGTCCAGGTACTCCGCGATCCGGCGGTTGCCGAGCAGGGCGGAGACCTCCTGCCAGAACCGGCGGTCGCAGCCCACCATCACGTCCAGGTTCCCGGCCCGGGCGGCCCGCACCGCCGCGTCGGCCCGGCGGCTCAGCGAGGGCAGCCGGGTGAGGTCGGGCAGGGACCGGCGGGTGGCGAACTGGCGGTAGAAGCTGTCGGTGAGCAGCACCCTGGCCTCGAAGATCTCCAGGAAGTCCTCCCAGCCCAGCTCCGGCACCGTGAAGCCGCGGTGGTGCTCGGTCCGCAGCAGCCCCTTGGCGCCGAGGTCGACCAGCGCCTCGCGGGCCGGGGTCGCGGAGACGCCGTACAGCTCGGCGATCTCCTTGACGGTGAAGTTGCGGCCTGCCTCCAGCCGGCCGGCCATCATCTCCTCGCGGAGCGCACCGGCGATCTGCTCGCGCAGGCTGTTGCGCTGGATGACGGGGCGGGGGGTGTCGCCGGCGCCGGTGCCGGACATGCGCGCGACCTCCTGGGGCGGGCCACCGTACCGACCCGCGACGGACCGGCCGACCGGCGGCGGGGAACACGACGAGTGCTCATCTTCTCAAACGGACCCGGAGCAGGTACGAACCAACCCTCCCGGACTCCGTGCCCCCGCCCGTGCCTACCGCTGGACCGGCGCCGGGATGCCGAGCAGGCGGTCCCGCAGCACCGGGAACTCCTCGCGCGCCCGACCCACCTCGGCCGGGTCGAACTCGACGGTCAGCACCTCCTCGGCCGCCCCGGCCTCGGCCAGCACCCGGCCCCACGGGTCCACCACGATGCTGTGCCCGGCCTGCTCGACCCCGGCGTGCGTCCCGGCGGTGTTGCAGGCCAGCACGAAGGCCTGCTCCTCCACCGCCCGGGCCCGGGCCAGCAGCGTCCAGTGCTCGCGCCGCTTGGCCGGCCAGGCCGCCGGGACCACCAGCAGCTGGGCCCCGGCGTCCAGCAGGGCCCGGAACAGCTCCGGGAAGCGCAGGTCGTAGCAGGTGGCCAGGCCCAGGGTGCCGAACTCGGTGGGCGCGGTGACGATCTCCTGCCCGGCGCCCATCACCACCGCCTCGCCGCTGTCGAAGCCGAAGCGGTGGATCTTGCGGTAGGTGTGCACCAGCTCGCCGTCCGGGGCGAACAGCATCGAGGTGTTGTAGATCGGACCGTCCGGGTCGCGTTCGACGATCGAACCGGCGTGCAGCCAGACCCCGGCGGCCCGGGCGGCGGCCGCCATCGCGTCCGAGGTGGGCCCGTCGAGCGTCTCGGCACCCTCCGACCAGAGGTCGTGGGCGAAGCCGCCGAGCGGCCACAACTCCGGCAGGACCACCAGGTCGGCGCCCTGCTGGGCCCGTACCAACGACGCGGCCCGGGCCCGCCGTTCGGCGGCCGGCTCGGCGTCGGAGACCGCGAGTTGGATCAATGAAGCGCGCACAGTACCACCGTCCACGGCAAGAGACCTACGATCGTCACCCGAAAGCGCTGCCCAGCTGTCTCCCGGCAGCGTAACGTGCGGTTAGCGTGCGCGCCCGGAAGCCGGACCATCCCGGCCGACCGCGACGGCCGGGCGCCGAGCGTAGGAAAGCTGACGGAGGGCCGGAGATTCCCGTGACGGACAACCAGACCGTGCAGGCTTACACGGAGGCGTGGACCCAGAGCATCGAGTCCATATCGGAGCTGGTCGCCCCCCTCCCCGAAGGCTCCTGGAACCGGGCCACCGAGTGCCCCGGCTGGTCGGTCCGGGACGTCGTCTCGCACGTGATCGCGGTCGAGTCCGAGCTGCTCGGCGACCCCCGCCCGATCCACTCGCTGCCGCGTGACCTTCGCCACGTGACCACCGAATTCGCCCGCTACGTCGAACTGCCCGTCGACAAGCGCCGGTGCCACACCGCGCTGGAGATGACCAGCGAGCTGGAGTACACGATCATCCGCCGCTCCCGCGCGCTGCGGAACGCCAAGCAGACGCCCGGGGAGCCGGTCCGCTGGCCGGCCGGCCCGCTGGCCACGGACGTGCCGTACCACCAGCTGCTGCGGATGCGGGCCTTCGACGTGTGGGTGCACGAGCAGGACCTGCGCCGGGCCCTCGACACCCCCGGCAACCTGGACTCCCCCGGCGCCCTGATCGCCCGGGACGTGCTGCTGGAGCTGCTGCCCAAGGCCGTCGCCCACACCGCCGGCGCCCCGGCCGGGACGGCCCTGGTGCTGGACGTGACCGGCCCGGTGGAGTTCCTGCGCACCGTCCGGGTGGACGCCACCGGGCGCGGCAGCGTGGACGAGTCGATCAGCCTGGCCCCCGACGTCCAGCTCACCATGGACTGGGAGACCTACGTCCGCCTCGCCTGCGGCCGCGGCCGACCCGGGCCGGTGAGCGTCGAGGGCGACAAGGAGCTGGCCGAGCGGGTGCTGGCCAACTTCGCCGTCACCATCTGACGCCCATCGGCGCACCCGGCCCAACCGGCGCGCACCACCCGGCGTACACGCACGACCGTGCGCCGGGTCGGCACCACTCGTGCACCCATGCGTCAATCCATCACCAGCAACCTCACCTGTTTGGCCTCGTTTCACCGGGCAGCACTGCCATCACCCGGAAGAAGGAGGGGCGTCCGCATGGGCGACGAACAGGAACAGCAGGAACAGATGGTGCTGGTGCGGTCGAGCTTCCCGGTCACCGGGCAGCCGATCCGCGTCGTGATGATCGACGGGAAGCCGTGGTTCGTCACGGCGGACGTGTGTGCGGTGCTGGGCCGAAAGAACCCAGCCGACGCCCTCAAGAGGCTGGAGACTCGCCAGCACCGCACCGTCGACATGCGGGCGGTAACCATCGCCAACGGCGATGGTTACGACAACTCCGCAGGTCAGAAACTGTACGGCCGTGGGAATCCATTCCTGCGCGTGGTGAGCGAAGCGGGCCTCTACTCGCTGCTGATGAGGTCCAACAAGACGTCTTCCAAACCGTTCAGGGACTGGGTCACCGAGGAGTTGCTCCCCTCCGTCCGACGGGGCGACACCGACGTCCCGACCCAGCAGCGGCGGATGGCGGAGACCCTGGCCGAGGCGATCGGGCAACAGGTGCGGATCGTCGCGGAGATCGAGCACGAGGACTGGCCCGGTCTGACCGTCCACTCGGACGGGACGGTCCACTGCCGGCACGGGGAGATGGTGCTCCACCTGCCGGGCCGGGAGGAGGACAGCGGGCCGCCGTTCGGCGCGTACTTCGCCTGCCCCGGCGGGGAGCGGGTCGGCATCCGGGGCAGCCGGATCGTCCCGGGGTGCCCGAAGCTGAAGCTGGTGGACCTGATCCGCCTGCGGAAAGCGGCGAAGCCCCAACCCAGCCGAGTGCCACGGCAAGGAACCCTGACCGTGGAGATGCACGGTGCCCGGATCTACGGAACCGCGCCGCAGATCGCCGAGCTGATGAGGGAGTACGGCCGCTGATCCCGCCGCTAACCATCGCTTTCGGCGATGGTTAGCGGCATCCCCGCAGGTCGGAAACCCTACGCATCCGTCGCCGCAAGCCTGCGGCGCAGCCGCAGGATCATCGCCGTCCCCAGCGCCAGCGGCACGTACTGCCAGCAGAAGGCCCAGCGGAAGGCGTCGGCCGAGTAGGCGCCGGTGCCGGACGGGGAGAGGGCGTCCAGGAGCACGCCGATGCCGAACAGGGTGATCATCGTGCCGATGAAGCCGCCCATGTTGACGATCCCGGAGGCGGTGCCGAGCCGTTCGGCCGGGTTGCGGGTGCGGGCGTAGTCCAGGCCGACCAGTGAGGCGGGGCCGTTGCTGCCCATCACCAGGATGATCCCGATCAGCAGCCACATCGGCGGGTGCCCGCCGGGCCAGGCGAGCACCAGCGCCCAACCGGACGCGGTGGTGGCGACGACGGTGAGCACGATGGGCATCCGGGCCCGGGCGGAGCGGGAGAGCAGTCGGCCGAAGAGGAAGCCGAAGGACATGTTGGAGAGCACCAGCAGGGTCAGCAGCCCGCCGGCCTCACCCCGGGACATGCCCTGGGCCTCGATCAGGTAGGGCATGCCCCAGAGCAGGCCGAAGGCGTTGCCGGGGAACTGGGTGGTGAAGTGGATCCACAGGCCCAGCCGGGTGCCCGGCTCCCGCCAGCAGTCCTGGATCTGCCGTCGGACCTTCGGGCGGGCGGCCGGCTGCTCGACCGGTCGTACGACCGCGGGCGCGTCCCTGAGGAAGAGCGCGACCAGGGCGAACACCGCCACGCCGAGCAGCGCGATCGCGGTGAAGGTGGGCGTCCAGCCCTCGCTGTGCAGCGCCTGGGCGAGCACCACGGTGGTGACCAGGTTGCCGCCCATCCCGGCGAGGCCGGTCAGCTGGGCGACGAACGGGTTCTTCGCCGCCGGGAACCACCGGGCGGCGATCCGCAGCACGCTGATGAAGGTCATCGCGTCGCCGCAGCCGAGCACCGCCCGGGAGGCCAGCGCCGGGGCGAAGGAGGAGCTGAACGCGAAGGCGAGCTGGCCGGTGCTCAGCAGCAGCACGCCGAGCAGCAGCACCCGGCGCGGCCCGAACCGGTCGACCAGCAGGCCGACCGGGACCTGCATGGCCGCGTAGACCAGCACCTGGAGGATCGAGAAGGTGGACAGCGCCGAGGCACCGATGCCGAAGCGCTCGGCGGCGTCCAGTCCGGCCACGCCGAGGCTGGTGCGGTGGATGACGGCCAGGACGTAGACGCTGACGCCGACGGACCAGGCCAGCCAGGCCGCGCGGCCGCCGGGCGGTACGGGGGCCCCGGCCGCCGGCGGCTCGACGGCGGATCGAGGAGCGGGGACGGACAGGGACGCGGCTGAACGAGCGGGCTCCACGGTCATAGTCCGTCCAGACTAGTCATCCCATGATTGGACGCCCAGCTCCCTGCGGTGTGAGCTCGCGAACCCCGGCCGGCGACCGTCCGCCCCTCGTCCGCCCCTCGGCCGGCGACCGGCCGGCAACCCGCCGACTCTCAGCCGGTGACCGTCCAGGACACCGACCGGGTCATGTAGCGGTCCCGGAAGGCCTCGTCCCGCACCCAGTCCGTGGTGTCCCGGACGGTCGCCGTCACGGTCGCCGTCCGGCCCGGGGGGAGGCCCAGCAGCGCGGTGTCCAGCCGGCCCCCGTCCACGGCCTGCGGGGCGGCCGGGGCGCCGTCCACCTTCCAGTCCACCGTCAGCTGCCGGGCGCCGGTCAGCGGCAGCGGCCGGACGTCCAGCCGGGGGAGCCCGGCGACCTCGCCGGGCGGCGGCGAGGGGGCGTCGGTCGGCCGGACCTTGCGGTACAGCTCCTCGACGATCGCCTCGCGGGAGGGCAGGTTGTAGGCACTGCCCAGGGTGCGCATCACGGAGTCGGGGGTGGGCCGGTAGAGGCCGTTGGCGCTGCGGTACGCCCCGACGACGCCGGCGCCGTCCGGCGAGACGGCACCCAGCCAGCGCCACCACTTGGTCTGCTTCTTGAGCATGTCCTCGGCGTTGAGGGTGGAGAGGTTCGGGTAGCCGGCGTCGTCCGGGGCGCTGTCGTACTCGTCGCCGAGGTCCCCCACGGTGTGGCCGATCTCGTGCTGGATGATCCGCCCGGCGTCCGGGCTGCCCCCGGCCAGGGTGGTCACCCCGGTGCCCCCGGCGCCGCCGTACTCGACCGAGTTGGCCAGCGCGATCAGGTACTGCGGGCCGGTGCTGTCCCCGGCGTAGCGGGCGGTGGCGCCCTCGTCGGCGCAGAGCAGCCGGGCGGTCCCCTCGCACCAGAAGTGCATGCCCAGCGGGGTGGTGGGGTGGCGGCCGCGGCTCTCGGTCTCGGCTATCCCGGAGGTCGGGGAGACCACCTCGACCCGACGTATGTTGAAGAACCCCTGGTAGGTGCGGAACGGCTCGATGTCCATCAGCGCGTGCCAGGCCTTGTCGGCCTGCTGCCGGAACGTCTCCTGCTCGTCCGCCGTGTAGCCGTCGCCGAGCAGGACCAGGGTGATCCGGTTGGCCGGGTCCCCGGTGCGGCGTATGTCGAAGGTCGGGGCGGCCGCGAGCGTCCGCTGGTCGGCGCGGAGGGCGGTGTGCGGAGGGACCGCCCGGTCGACGGGGGCGCCCGCCCCGATCACGCCGAACGGCGAGGGGCCGACGAGTTCCAGGGCGGCCGGGAGTACGGCGGTGGACACCAGTACGAGGGCGGCCAGACTCCGGACGAGACGGCCAGGGTTGCCAGCAGGCATACGGGTGCGTCCTCGGGGCTCCGGTCACCCGGTGTCGCCCGGGTGGTGGAGCGGAGACGTACCCGCACCGGCGTGTCGCCCCCACCGGCCGAAGAAAATGTCACCGACCTGGCCGAACGATTCCCGTTGTACCTGTCATACCAATGAATCTCGGGGGCTCACCCCCCGGGCTCCCGACGGGCCTCCCGCAGGGTTCACCGGGCGCGCCCGCCCAGTTCCAGCACCAGGTGTGTCCCGAGCCCGAAGAGCAGCCCCCAGAAGGCCGAGCCGATGCCGAACAGGCTCATCCCCGAGGCGCTCGCCAGGAAGGTCACCACCGCCGCGTCCCGCCCGCGCTCCGCCGAGACCGCCGCCGCCAGGCTGCCCTGCAGCGAGGCCAGCAGCGCGACCCCGGCGATCACCGCGATCAGCTCCTTCGGCAGCCCGGTGAACAGGCTCACCAGCACCCCGCCGAAGCTGCCCACCAGCACGTACAGCACGCCCGAGGACATCCCCGCGACGTACCGGCGGCGCGGGTCCGGGTGGGCCTCCGGGCCGGAGCAGATCGCCGCCGTGATGGCCGCCAGGTTCACCCCCGGCGAGCCGAACGGCGCCACCAGCGCCGACATCGCCCCGGTCGCACCGATCAGCAGCCGGTCGTCGGCCCGGTAGCCGAAGGCCCGCATCACCCCGAGTCCGGGCGCGTTCTGCGAGGCCAGGGTGACGATGGTGAGCGGCAGCGCCAGCCCCACCAGGGCCGACCAGGAGAACGCCGGCGCGGTCAGCACCGGCACGGTCGGACCGCCCGAGCCCAGGTGCAGCGGCAGCCCGACGGTGAGTGCCGCCAGCACCCCGCCGACCACCAGCGCGATCAGCACGGCGTACCGCGGCGTGAACCGCTTGGCCAGCAGGAAGGCCGCGAAGCTGCCCACCACCAGCACCGGAGCGCCGTGCACGGCACCGAAGATGCCGGCGCCGAAGGAGAACAGGATGCCCGCGAGCATCGCGTTCACGATCCCCACCGGCACCGCCGCGATCAGCCGGCCGAACCACCCGGTCACCCCGAACAGCGCCACCACGGCCGCGCTCACCAGGAACGCCCCGATCGCCTCCCGGTACGGGTAGTGGCCCAGGCTGGTCACCAGCAGCGCCGCCCCCGGGGTGGACCAGGCGGTGATCACCGGCGTCCTGGTCCACCAGCTGAGCGCGAAGCCGCTCACCCCGCTGCCGATCGCCACCGCCCAGATCCAGGAGCTGGTGTGCGCCGGGTCCAGCCGCCCGGCGGCAGCCGCCGCGAGCACGACCACCAGCGGCCCGGAGAACGACACCGCGACGCAGACCAGCCCCGCCAGCAAAGCCGGCACCGACACGTCCCGCCGCAGCGACCGACGTTCGCCGCCCCCGGCCGCCGTCTGTTCCGGTCGAATCGTCAGCTCATCCGTCATTCCGGCAGTATCCCGAAACCGCCCTGCGGGAGCCGCCGAAAAAACTTTTCGATCCACCTGCAACCCCCGGCGGGGATGGACGTCTATCAGGGTGAAGGCACGGAGAGCGAGACCGGCGGAGCCGGGGGGCGCTTCCGCTCACCAGGAGCGGAGCCGGTCGTCTTCATCCAACACACCGTCAGGCTCATGACCTTGGGGAGTCACGTCATGCGTACGTCCGTTATCAACCGTTTTGCGAAGAACGACCGCGCCTTCTCCGGCCGCCGCCGCATCGCCGTCCTCGCCGCCACCACCGTCCTCGCCGGCGGCGTCCAGTTCATCGCCGCCGACACCGGCTGGGCCTGCGGGGACGGCGTCGCCACCGCCCCGGTCTCCCAGGAGGTCGCCCAGGACAACGACTTCGACCTGCACGGCCCCGGTGCGAAGTCCGCGTTCATCAGCCCCATCCCGACCACGATCACCATCGGCGGCCCCAAGGCCGAGTTCGGGGTGGAGATCGCGAACTTCAGCAAGGCCGACTTCCACAAGGCCGTTGCCGGCTTCGGGCTCTTCAACCCGAGCGGCGCCACCCCCAAGCCGTCCCAGGTCAGCGTGGACGTCATGGACCACGGCCAGTGGAAGCACCTGACCATGGCGGGCGGCTGCGACCCGGCCATCCACGCCACCGGGCTGGAGTCCGTCGCCGAGCCGCTCACGGTCGGCCACGCCCGCCGCTACCTGTTCCGGGTCTCGATCTCGGCCGACGCCCCCAAGGACGTCAAGGAACTCCAGGTGTTCGGCGCCGGCGCCAACTTCTCGGGTGCCATGACGACGGTCAAGGTCGTACGCCAGGCCTCCGCCGAGACCACCGGGCCCACCGCCCCGGCCAAGCCGAAGCCCGCGCCGACCAAGGAGGCCAGGCCCGCCGCCCTGGCCGAGCCGGCCGCCGACCGCACCCCCGCCAAGGCCACCGAGCCCGCCAAGGCCCCCACCGCCACCCCGTCCGCCGCACCGGCCACCACCGCGCCCGCCGGCACCCCGGAGCTCGCCCACACCGGCGCCTCCTCCACCAACGCCTTCCTCGCCACCTCCTCCGCCGTGCTGCTCGCGATCGGCGGCGGTGTCCTGCTCGCCGTCCGGCGCCTCCGCCGCCAGCGGTAGTCGCCGGGCAGGTACGACGAAGGGGCCCTGGTCCGCACGGCGGTGCGGAGCAGGGCCCCTTCGTCATGTCTCCGGGGGCGTCAGCCCCAGGTGATCAGGCGCTTCGGGAACTCCAGCAGCCCGGCCACGTCGGCCAGCACCCGGGAGCCCAACTCCCCGTCCACCAGGCGGTGGTCGAAGGAGAGCGCGAGCGTGGTGACCTGGCGCGGGACCACCTTGCCCTTGTGCACCCACGGCAGTTCCCGGACCGCGCCGAAGGCGAGGATGGCCGCCTCGCCCGGGTTGAGAATCGGGGTGCCGGTGTCGACGCCGAAGACGCCGACGTTGGTGATGGTGACCGTGCCGCCCTGCATGTCGGCCGGCGAGGTCTTGCCCTGGCGGGCGGTCTCGACCAGCTCGCCGAGCGAAGTCGCCAGGCCGGAAAGGGTCTTGGACCCGGCGTCCTTGATGTTCGGGACGATCAGGCCGCGCGGGGTGGCCGCGGCGATGCCGAGGTTCACCTGGCCCTTGACCACGATCTCCTGGGCCGCCTCGTCCCACTGGGCGTTGATCTCCGGGTGCCGCTTGATCGCCACCAGCAGCGCCTTGGCGACCAGCAGCAGCGGGCTGACCCGGACGTCGCGGCCCAGTTCGCCGCTCTCCTTGAGCTTGCGGACGAACTTCATCGTGCGGGTCACGTCGACCTGGACGAACTCGGTGACGTGCGGGGCGGTGAAGGCCGAGGCCACCATCGCCTGCGCGGTCGCCTTGCGGACGCCCTTGATCGGCACCCGGACGTCGCCCGAACCGGACACCGGCACCGGAGCCGCCACGGCCTCGACGGCCTCGGCCACGACCGGCTCGACGGCCGGGACGGCCGGAGCGGCCTGGGCCGCGGCGTGGGCGTGCAGGTCATCGCGGGTGATCACCCCGCCCACGCCGGTCGGGGTGACGGACCGCAGGTCGATGCCCAGGTCCTTGGCCAGCTTGCGTACCGGCGGCTTCGCCAACGGCCGCTCACCGGCGGGCAGTTCGACGGGCGCGGCCGGAGCGGCCGGAACCGGGGCGGCAGCCGGAAGGACCGGAGCAGCCGGAGCCGCGGCCTTCGCCGTACCAGCGGCCGTACCAGTGGCCGTACCGCTGGCCGTACCGGTCCGCCGGGCTCGGCGCTGGGCGGTGCCGGTGCGCGGGCCGTACCCGACCAGCACCTCCCGCCGCTCCGGCTCGGCCTCGGCGGCCGGCTCCGCAGCCGCGGCGACAGCGGGCGCGGGCGCGGGCACGGGCGCGGGCACGGCGGCCGGAGCGGCCCCCGCCTCCCCGGCGACCGCCACCGAGATGATCACGGTGCCGACGTCGACCGTCGCGCCCTCGGGGAAGAAGAGCTGCTCGACGACCCCGTTGAACGGGATCGGCAGCTCCACCGCCGCCTTGGCGGTCTCCACCTCGCACACGACCTGCCCGTCGGTGACGGTGTCACCGGGCTTGACGTACCAGCTGAGGATCTCGGCCTCGGTGAGGCCCTCGCCCACGTCGGGCATCTTGAACTCGCGGAGCGAGCGAACTTCGGTGGTCATCTACGCTCCCCGGTATCAGTACGCGAGCGCGCGGTCGACGGCGTCGAGCACGCGGTCCAGGTCGGGGAGGAAGGCCTCCTCGACGCGGGACGGCGGGTACGGCGCGTAGTAGCCGCCGACCCGCAGGACCGGTGCCTCCAGGTGGTAGAAGCACCGCTCGGTGAGCCGGGCGGCCAGCTCGGCGCCCATGCCCAGGAAGACCGGGGCCTCGTGCACCACGACGGCCCGCCCGGTGCGCTTGACCGACTCCTCCAGGGCGGCGAAGTCCACCGGGGAGAGCGAGCGCAGGTCGACGACCTCCAGTCGGCGGCCGTCCTCCTCGGCGGCCGCGGCGGCCTCCAGGCAGACCTTGACCATCGGGCCGTACGCGATCAGCGTCGCGTCGGTGCCGGGGCGGACGATCCGGGCCTGGTGCAGCCCCAGGTCGGCGGCGGCGCCGACCTCGCCCTTGTCCCAGTAACGCCGCTTGGGCTCCAGGAAGATGACCGGGTCGTCGGACTCGATGGCCTGCCGCAGCATCCAGTGGGCGTCGTGCGCGTTGGACGGGGTGACCACCCGCAGACCGGCGGTGTGCGCGAAGTACGCCTCGTGCGACTCGCTGTGGTGCTCGACCGCGCCGATGCCACCTGCGTAGGGGATGCGGACGGTGACCGGCATCTTGACGTGCCCGAGCGCGCGGGCGTGCATCTTCGCCAGCTGGGAGACGATCTGGTCGAAGGCCGGGTAGACGAAGCCGTCGAACTGGATCTCCACGACGGGGCGGTAGCCGCGCAGCGCGAGGCCGATCGCGGTGCCCATGATGCCGGACTCGGCCAGCGGGGTGTCGATCACCCGGTCCTCGCCGAAGTCCTTCTGCAGGCCGTCGGTGATCCGGAAGACGCCGCCGAGCTTGCCGATGTCCTCGCCCATCAGGACGGTCTTCGGGTCGTTCTCCAGCGACTTGCGCAGCGCGTCGTTGAGCGCCTTGGCGATGCTCTGACCGGCCATCAGTGGTTCTCCCCCGCCTCGAAGGAGGCCGCGTACTCGACGTATTCGGCCCGTTCCTGATCGACCAGCGCGTGCGGCTCGCTGTACACGTGGTCGAAGATCAGCGTCGGGTCCGGGTCCGGCATGCTGCGCACGCCCTCGCGCACCCGCAGCCCCAGCTGCTCGCTCTCGGCGTCGACGGAGGCGAAGAACTCCTCGTCCGCCAGGCCCTCCTTCTCCAGGAGGGTGCGCAGCCGCAGGATCGGGTCCTTGGCCTTCCAGGCCTCGGTCTCCTCGGTGGCCCGGTAGCGGGTGGGGTCGTCGGAGGTGGTGTGCGCGCCCATCCGGTAGGTGAAGGCCTCGATCAGCACCGGGCCGTTGCCGCTGCGGGCGTGGTCGAGCGCCCAGCGGGTGACCGCGAGGCAGGCCAGCACGTCGTTGCCGTCGACCCGGACGCCGGGGAAGCCGAAGCCGGAGGCGCGGCGGTACAGCGGGATCCTGGTCTGGGTGGTGGTGGGCTCGGAGATCGCCCACTGGTTGTTCTGGCAGAAGAAGACCACCGGCGAGTTGTAGACCGAGGCGAAGGTGAAGGCCTCGTTGACGTCGCCCTGGCTGGACGCGCCGTCGCCGAAGTACGCGATCACCGCGTCGTCGGTGCCGTCCTTGGTGATGCCCATCGCGTAGCCGGTGGCGTGCAGGGTCTGCGCGCCGATCACGATGGTGTAGAGGTGGAAGTTCTTCTCGTTCGGGTCCCAGCCGCCGTGGTTCACGCCGCGGAACATGCCGAGCAGGTTCAGCGGGTCGACGTCGCGGCACCAGGCGACGCCGTGCTCGCGGTAGGTCGGGAAGGCGTAGTCACCGGGGCGCATGGCCCGGCCGGAACCGACCTGGGCGGCCTCCTGGCCGAGCAGCGAGGCCCACAGGCCCAGCTCGCCCTGGCGCTGGAGCGAGGTCGCCTCGCCGTCGAACCGGCGCACCAGCACCAGGTCGCGGTAGAGGGAGCGAAGCTCCTCGGGGGTGGTGGTGAGGGGGTAGTCCGGGTGCTCGACCCGCTCGCCTTCCGGCGTGAGCAGCTGGACGAGCTCCGGCTGGGCGTCCGTCCCCGTGGCGCGGAGGGTGTCAGGAACAGCGGGAGCCGCCTTCTTGCGGGTCCTCGCCGTGCTTTTGACGGTCACGTTCACTCCTCGGTCTGTCCGGCCGCCCGGGGTCGCCGGTGACCGGTCCGGTCACCGCCTCGCGGGGCGCGCGTGGGTGTGCGCACCTACTGCGTGGCAGGTGGTGATCCTGTTCCGACGGCGTCCCTCACGAGAACGTTACCCAGCGTCCGCCCTTGGCGCGCTTGCGCTAGGACGTCCTACTTGTTCAGGGCCTACAACCCCGAGGGTGCCGCGTCCGGCTCGCCGTCGGAAGGGTGGGGGTGACGGTCGGCGTGACGCAGCTCTCAATTCGAGCGCCTTCAGGACACCAGCGCACGTTATCCGGGCGGAAGCCCGTGCGTAAGGGGGTTCTCGGTATCGGTTTCGGTCGGGTGTGGCTGGATCACGCCTTTACGGCACTGGGGACGATAGGCCTTTTGTACGGTGATATGGGAGGCTTTGGGCGTGACTGATAACGGACAAATCAGGGTGTTCCTGCTCGACGACCACGAGGTCGTCCGACGGGGCGTGCACGACCTGCTGTCGGTCGAGGACGACATCGAGATCGTCGGCGAGGCCGGCACGGCCGCCGAGGCGCTCACCCGGATCCCCGCGGTCCACCCCGACGTCGCGGTGCTCGACGTCCGGCTGCCGGACGGCAACGGGGTCGAGGTCTGCCGCGAGATCCGGTCCCGGCTGCCCGGGATCAAGTGCCTGATGCTGACCTCGTTCTCCGACGACGAGGCGCTGTTCGACTCGATCATGGCCGGCGCCTCCGGCTACGTCCTGAAGGCGATCCGCGGCACCGACCTGATCACCGCCGTCCGGGACGTCGCGGCCGGCCGCTCCCTGCTCGACCCGGTCGCCACCAGCCGGGTGCTCGCCCGGCTGCGCGACGGCGGCGGGAAGGAGGACGAGCGGCTGGCCCAACTCACCAAGCAGGAGCGGCGGATCCTCGATCTGATCGGCGAGGGGATGACCAACCGTCAGATCGGCAACGAGTTGCACCTGGCCGAGAAGACGGTGAAGAACTACGTCTCCAGTCTGCTCGCCAAGATGGGCATGGAGCGACGCACCCAGGCGGCGGCGTACGTGGCGCGGCACCAGGCCGATCATCAGTACTGATACTTCCCTTCACACATGTGACGGTTTGTCAAGGGCCCCCACCAGGGGGCCATAACCTCTGCACGTGACTTTCAGCCAGACCCTCGCCTGCGCCCCGGCCCGCCCCGACCTCTCCGCACCGCCGATAGGGACCCTCAGCCCACCGGTACCGCGCAGCGCACTCGCCGAGGTCCTGGCCCGCTTCCGGGTGGGGCGGCTGCTCACCGCCGAACCGGTCGCCGAAGGCCTGCTCAACCGGGGTTACCGGGTCACCACCGAAGCCGGCGCGTACTTCCTGAAGTGCTACGTCGACGCCGCCACCGCCAACCGCCCGAAGATCCTCGCCCACCACCGCGCCATGACCGACCTGCACGCCCTCGGCCTGCCGGTGGCACCCCCGCTGAGCTGCTCCGACCGCGGCGCGACGGTGGCCGGCCTGAACGGCCGGCTGTTCGCCCTGTTCCCCTGGACCGATGGCCGACACCGGCACGGTACGGAGCTGGAACCGCCGCAGTGCGACGCCCTCGGCGCGCTGCTCGGCCGACTGCACGGCGCGCTCGACGACGTCTGCGCCCCCCTCGACCAGCCCGACGGCTACCGCAGCGCCGACCCCCTCGACAGCGCCGAACTGGCCCGCGACCTGCGCCGCCGCGCCCGCGAGCACCGCCCGTACGGCGAGCTGGACGCCCTCGTCGTCCGACGGCTCGACGAACGGCTGGAACTGCTCGCCGAGCACGCCCACCGACGGCCCGACCCGCTCGCCGCCCCGCCCACCGGCTGGACCCACGGCGACTTCCACGGCCTCAACCTGATCCACACCGCGGGCCCGGACGGCGGCGAGCGGGTCACCGCGGTGCTCGACTGGGACAAGCTCGGCCCGCAGCCGCGCGCCGAGGAGGCTGTCCGGGCCGCCACCCTGCTCTTCAACGACCGCACCACCGGCGCCCTCGACCTGGTCCGGGTCCGCCGCTACTCCCAGACCTACCGGGCCTCCGGCGCGGCCACCCCCGAGCACCTGGCCGCCGCCGTCCACCGGGTCTGGTGGGAGCGGCTGAACGACTTCTGGATGCTCCAGTGGCGCTACCAGCGGGCCGACCACCGTGCCGACCCGCTCTACCCCGCCTCGGCGGGCCAGTTGGCGTGGTGGTGCCAGGAGTACGAGCAGGTCCTGGACGCCTTCGCCAACTGATCCGTCAGTTGCCGCCGACCGGCGGCGTCACCGGCGGCTTGACCGGGGTCTGCGACGGCTGCGGCTTCGAGGACGCCGTACCGTCACCCGAGGGCGCCGACGGCGAGGTGCTCGCCCCACCGGTCGCCGTCGCGGAGGCGCTCGGCGTGTGGGTCGCCGTGGGCGTCGGGGTCGGCGTGTGCTTCCCCGTCGGCGACGGCGACATGTTGTTGCCGCCCCCGCCGCCGTTCCCGCTGTACGTCCCGGGGTCGCTCGGCAGCTGCGGCCGCCGGCTGCCCGAAGTCGACGGCGGCGGGGTCGGCTGGCCGTTCTGGGTCGGGGTGGTCGACTCGACGGTGCTGACCGCCGGCTCGGGTGTGTTGGGCACCACCGGCGTCTTCACGTCAGTGCCGCTGAGCGCGAAGGCGATCCCGGCCCCGGCCGCGACCAGCACGGCGATCCCGCCGGCCACCCAGCCCCAGGGCCCGCGCCGCCGACCGCCGTGGTCACCGTGGTCGTCCTCGCCGCCACCGCCGCCGTACGAGCCGCCGCCCTGGTACGGGGAGGGGGTGTGCGGGCCGCCCGTGGAGTACGGCAGCACCGAGGTCTGGTCACCGGCGCCGACCGCGCCGAAGGCCTGGGTGGCGGCCGCCTGGTCCGGCCGGAGCACCTGGGTGGCCCCGGTGTCCCCGGGCAGCCCGGTGCCCGCGCCGACCCAGCCGGCCCCGCCCGCGCCGTGCATCTCGCGCAGCGCGTGCTGCAGGTGGGCGCGGAACTCGTCGGCGTCCTGGAAGCGGTCGTCCGGGTTCTTGGCGAGCGAGCGCAGCACCAGCGGGTCCAGGCCGACCGGCACCCGGCTGTTGGCCTGCGAGGGCGGCATCGGCGGGTCCTGGACGTGCTGGTAGACCACCGAGAGCGGGGTGTCGCCGGTGAACGGCGGGCGCAGCGTGAGCAGTTCGAAGAGCATGCAGCCGGCCGCGTACAGGTCGGACCGGTGGTCGACCGGCTTGCCGAGCGCCTGCTCGGGCGACAGGTACTGCGGGGTGCCCATGACCATGCCGGTCTGGGTCATCGTGGTGGCCCCGCCGGTCAGCGCCCGGGCGATGCCGAAGTCCATCACCTTGACCGCGCCGGCGTTGGTGATGATCACGTTGGCGGGCTTGATGTCGCGGTGCACGATGCCGTTGCGGTGGCTGTAGGCCAGCGCCTCCAGCACCCCGGCGATGATGATCAGCGCCTGGTCGACCGGCGGCGCCTCCTCGTCCGCCAGCAGCTCGCGGACGGTCCGGCCCTCGACCAGCTCCATCACGATGTACGGCGTGGACTCGTCCCCGACGTACTCCTCGCCGGTGTCGTAGACCGCGACGATCGAATGGTGGTTGAGCGCCGCGACGGCGTGCGCCTCGCGGGTGAAGCGCACCCGGGCGATGTCGTCCTGCGCCAGCTCGCCGCGCAGCAGCTTGACCGCGACGGTGCGGCCCAGCCGCACGTCCTCGGCGGCGAACACCTCGGCCATGCCGCCGCGGCCGAGCCGGTGGGTCAGCCGGTAGCGGCCGTCGCCGACCGTGCCCATCGGCACCCCGCGGCCCGGCGTCTGCGAACCGCCGAACGGCGGCAGCGCGGAGGTCGCGGATTCGCTGCCCGGCTCGGGGATCCTCGGCGCGCCGCCGGTCCGGCCGTTCGCTCGGGCACCCGTCTCGTCGTCCGGCTGCTGCGTCTGTGCCATCGCTCCTCGCCCCGGGCGTTCGCTCGGATTCGCGGTGCCCTGTCGCTTACGTATCCCCGAACGCTACCGCTTCCGGCGCGCAGCCGTGACACGCGCGGAGGAGCGGGAAACGTCAGAGCAGACCGCCCCGGTCGGCCTGCGGGTCCACCACCACGACCGCGGCCGGGCGCTCGGAGTGGAACTTGCCGTTGGTGTTGTTCTGCGCCTTGTTGACCACGATCGCGATGATGATGCCGGCCAGCACCAGCACACCGACGATGATCGCGATCACCACGAAGGCCGTGGAGCAGCCGCCGCTGCTGGGCTTCGGCTGCTGGTACGGCGGCATCGGCTGCGGGCCCGGGGTGTGCATCGGCCGCTGGAAGGGCTGCGGCGTGTGCGGGGCCTGCGGGACCGGGGTCTGGTACGCGGGCGGCGGGGTCCGGTACTGCGGCTGGGCCTGCGGGCCGCCCTGCTGGAGGTACTGCGGGTGCGGCGTCTGGTACGCGGGCGGCGGGGTCTGGTACTGCGGCGGCTGCTGCTGGGGGAACGGGTGCGGGGTCTGCGGCGCCTGCGGGGTGGCGTGCACCGAGCGCGGCCCCTCCTTGATCACCAGCGGGGAGCTGGCCTGCAGCGCGTGCCCGGCGCCGCCGCCCTTCAACTCGGCGATCAGCCGCTCCGCCTCGTCCCGCATCGCGGCCGCACTCTGGAACCGGTGCGCCGGGTCCTTGCGCAGCGCCTGCGCCACGAAGGCGTCCACCACCGGGGTGATCGACCGGTTGAGGCTGGAGGCCGCCGGCGGCTCCTCCTGGACGTGCTTGTAGGCGATCGAGAAGGCCGAGTCGCCGTCGAAGACCAGCTGGCCGGTGAGCATCTCGAAGAGCATCACGCCGACCGAGTACAGGTCGGAGCGGGCGTCCACCGGCTTGCCGAGCGCCTGCTCGGGCGACAGGTACTGCGGGGTGCCGACCACCATGCCGGTCTGGGTCATCGACGTGACCCCGGACTCCAGCGCCCGGGCGATGCCGAAGTCCATGACCTTGACGTTGCCCTTGCGGTCGAACATGACGTTGCCGGGCTTGATGTCGCGGTGCACCAGGCCCATGTCGTGCGAGGCCTCCAGCGCGTTCAGCACGCCGACGATGACCTTCAGGGCCTCGTCGGCCGGCATCGCGCCGTACTGGGCGACCGCCTCGTTGATCGCCTCGCGCAGGCCCTTGCCGTCGATCAGCTGCATGACGATGTACGGCGTGCTGGAGCCGTCCGGGGCGACGTCCTCGCCGCTGTCGTACACCGTGACGATGTTCGGGTGCTCCAGCCGGGCCACCGCCTGGGCCTCGCGGCGGAACCGCTCCTTGAACGAGTCGTCCCGGCCCAGCTCGCTGTGCATGCTCTTCAAGGCGACCTGCCGGTCCAGCACGCTGTCGTACGCGAGGTGCACGGAGGCCATGCCGCCCTCGCCCAGCAGCCGCTGCAGCACATAGCGGCCGTTGCCCAGGGAGAAGCCCTCGGCCGCCGCGTTGCCGTGCTCGCTCATGGTCCTCTGCTCCCCCTCGGCGCGGTGGTCCTGCCGCAACCGGTGACGTTCGGTCTCGTCCGTGCGTGGTGGCCCGGCCCGCTGGCCCGGCGAACCCCTGTCGCGGCGGCTCCACCGGCCTGCGACAGGGGTCAGGGTATCGGCTCCCGCCGACGGTGATCGGCCCAGGGCCGGTCCCGCCCCCGGACCGTCGGCGCCCGGTCCCCGCGCCCCGGCCCGGGGCGGACCGTCACGGTACGTCCGGCCCCGGACCGGCCCCGGACCGTACCCACGGGCCCACGGGTACGGTCCTGCGGGGTCGGGCCCACAGCTACGGGCCTACAGGTACGGGCCGGAGCGGATGCCGCGGCCCTGGCCCGGCTCCTCCTCGTCCGGCTCGCCGCCGTGCAGGCCGGGCGGCAGCGCGCGCCGCATCTGCTCCAGCTGCGCCCGCGCGGCCATCTGCTGCGCGAACAGGGCGGTCTGGATGCCGTGGAACAGGCCCTCCAGCCACCCCACCAGCTGGGCCTGGGCGATCCGCAGCTCGGCCTCGGTCGGGATGGTGTCGTCGGTGAACGGCAGCGAGAGCCGCTCCAGCTCGGCGACCAGCTCCGGGGCCAGCCCGAGCTCCAGCTCCTTGATCGAGCTGGCGTGGATGTCCTTCAACCGGACCCGGCTGGCCTCGTCGAGGGGCGCCGCCCGGACCTCCTCCAGCAGCTGCTTGATCATGCTGCCGATGCGCATGACCTTGGCGGGCTGCTCGACCATCTCGGTCACCGGGAGCTCCCGCGGCATCTCCGAGTCCTCGTGCCCCTCGATCGGCGCCCCGGCGAACCCCTGTCCCACGGGCAGCCCGTCCGGTCCGACGATCAGCACCTTCTGGCCGTCCTGCGACTGCCCGCCGGCGGCCCGGAAGGGCTCCTGCGACGAGCGCTCGTTCATCGGATTCGTCATGAACAACATTCTCTCTCACTGGGGTTGGTCGGGCGGAAGCCCCCGTGCGTCCCGCCGTCCTGCGCCACCCCGTCACGACGGTACGCCCCCGCGGCCCGGCCGGGAATCCGTACGGATACTCAGTTCCCGCCCCGACCCGACCGTCCGCGCCCGCGCGTGCGCCGTCCCGCGCGCCGCCCGGTCGCACACAGCACCTCCCCGACCACCCCGCGAAACCCACCCCTCACCGCGGGCCCGTCCCCCGCGAACCCGCACGGAACCTCCACGCCACCGGCCCGCCGCCGGGCCTTGGCACCGCCCCCTCAGCCCTTCCGCAGGCGCAGGCCCACCAGCCCCAGGCCGCAGCCGATCAGCCCCAGGCCCACGCCCAGCGGCAGCTGGAGGGTGGAGGGGTCCTGCCAGCGGGCGGGGAGGACCCCGCTGGCCGCCGTGGCCGTCAGCGGCTGGGCGGCCGTCGTGACGGTGTCCTGGTCGACGGCCGGGTCCTGGGCGTCCGGGGTGTCCGGGGCCGGGTCCGGCCGGTCGGCCTGGGCGCCCTGGTCCGCGGCCTGCGCGGGCGGCTGCTCGGGGGACTGCTCGACGGCCTGGTCCGGGGCCTGCGCGGCAGCCTGGTCCGGAGCCTGGTCCGGCGCCTGCTCGACGGCCTGGTCGGGCCGTTCCAGGACGGCGGCCGGGTGGTGGCGGTGCGCCCTGAGCTCGGCGAGGTCGGGGCGCGACCGGTCGGGCACCCCGTACTGCGGCGGTGCGGCCTTCGGCGAGGACCAGCCCTGGTCCGCTCCGTCCGCCTGGGCGGACAGATCCAGCTGGTCCAGCTGGTCCACCTGATCCAGCTGATCCGACTGATCCGACTGATCGGGCTGCGCCGCCCGCTGCGCCTTGCCGCCCGGCACCGGAGCGTCCGCCCGCGCGCCCGCCGGTGCCGAGGCACCCGGCGCGGGGGCCGCCACCGCGCCGGTCGCGGCGGCCAGCGGGAGCGTCAGCCCCAGCACGGCCGCCGCGACCAGCCGCCGGGCCCGACCGGTCGGACGGGCTCGGCGAGGACGACGGGCACAGCGGTCGGGACGGTGGTGGAGCGCGGCGGGCAGCGGCCCGAGGACGGCGTGCGGGGGTGCGGCCACGGTCGGAGTCCTTCCGACGGCCGACCACGCCCGGAGGCGGGTTCGGCAGCGGGACAGCTCCGCACCAGATTCACACAGTCCGACAATCGCGGCATTTCGGACGGCCTGGCAGCCCCGCCCCCACCGCCCCGGTACCCCGCCGCCCCGGGCGCCCCGGGCGCCCCACGGCTCAGACCGTCAGCACGACCTTCCCGACCTGCTCCCCCGCCTCCAGCACCCGGTGCGCCTCGCCGACCTCCGTCAGCGGCAGCACCCGGTCCACCACCGGCTTCACCACCCCGGACTCCACCAGCGGCCACACGTGCTCCCGCACCGCCGCCACGATCGCCGCCTTCTCGGCCAGCGGCCGCCCGCGCAGGTTGGTGGCGATCACCGCCGCCCGCTTGCGCAGCAGCGCGTTGAGGTCGAGCTCGCCCTTCACCCCGCCCTGCAGCCCGATGATCACCAGCCGCCCGTTGACGGCCAGCGCGTCCACGTTCCGCTGCAGGTACTTGGCGCCCATGATGTCCAGGATCACGTCCGCCCCGGCCCCGCCGGTGGCCTCCCGGAGCGCCTCGACGAAGTCCTGCTCGCGGTAGTCGATCGCGATGTCCGCGCCCAGCTCGGTGCACCGGGCCAGCTTCGCCGCGCTGCCGGCCGTCACCGCGACCCGGGCGCCGACCGCCTTGGCCAGCTGGATCGCCATCGTCCCGATCCCGCTCGCGCCGCCGTGCAGCAGCACCGTCTCGCCCGGCCGCAGGTGCGCGGTGAGGAAGACGTTGGACCACACGGTGCAGGCCACCTCCGGCAGGGCCGCGGCCTGCTCCGGGCTCAGCCCCTTCGGCAGCGGCAGCAGCTGCCCGCTCGGCACCGCGACCCGCTGGGCGTAGCCGCCGCCGGCCAGCAGCGCGCACACCTCGTCGCCGACGGCCCAGCCGGCCACGCCCGGGCCGAGCGCGACGATCCGCCCGGCGCACTCCAGCCCGGGGTAGGGGGAGGCGCCGGGCGGCGGGTTGTAGAAGCCCTGCCGCTGGAGCAGGTCGGCGCGGTTGACGGCGGTGGCCGCCACCTCGACCAGGACCTCGCCCTCGCCGGGCACCGGGTCGGGGACCTCGGCCCACACCAGTGCCTCGGGGCCGCCGGGTACGGGAATCGTCATCGCATGCATGCCCCGAACCTACTGCGGCGCACGGCGCTCCGGGGCTCAGGCCCCGCCCTGCGCGGCCGACTTGATGACGATCACCCGGTCGGTGAGCTGCAGCACCGCGGCCTCCGGCTCGGTGTAGTTGAGCACCCGCCGGCCCCGCACCACCGCGACCACCAGCTCCTCGCACTCGCGCGGGCTGTGTCCCGCCTCGGCCCGGGTGACCGGACGCTCGACCACGTCCAGCCCGTTCCCGTACGTCAGCAGGTCCTCCATCACCGCCCCGGCGTGCGGGCTGAGCATGGACAGCCCGAGCAGCCGCCCGGCCGAACTGGAGCTGGTGACCACCACGTCGGCGCCGCTCTGCCGCAGCAGGGGTGCGTTCTCGTCCTCCCGGACGGCCGCGACCACGGTGGCGCCCTTGTTCAGCTGCCGTGCCGTCAGGGTGATCAGCACCGCCGTGTCGTCCCGTTCCGGGGCGACCACGATCCGGGCCGCGGCGGGGACGGCGGCCCGCACCAGGGTGTCGGTCCGGGTCGCGTCACCGACCACCCCGACCAGGCCGTGCTGCGAGGCGTGCTCGATCACCTTGCGCTGGGGGTCGACGACGACGATCTCCTCCGCCTTCACCCCCTGCCCGAGCAGGGTGTCGACGGCGCTGCGCCCCTTCGTCCCGAAGCCGATGACGACGGTGTGCTCGCGCACGGTGGACCTCCAGCGGTTCAACCGCCATTGCAGGCGGGTCCGTTCGGTGAGCACCTCCAGCGTGGTGCCGACCAGGATGATCAGGAACACCACGCGCAGCGGGGTGATCACGAAGATGTTGGTGAGCCGCGCGCCGTCGCTGTACGGGGTGATGTCGCCGTAGCCGGTGGTGGAGAGCGTCACGGTGGCGTAGTACGCCGCGTCCAGGAAGCTGAGTTCGCCGCCCGCGTTGTCGTGGTAGCCGGCCCGGTCCAGGTAGACGATCACCGAGGTGGCGACCAGCACGGCCAGCGCGAGCAGCAGCCGCGAGCCGACCTGCCGGAGGGCGGGCGCGGTACGGCGCGCGGGCAGCACGATCCCGGCGTCCGCCCACGGTTCCGTCCCCGGCGCCGAGATCCGCCGCAGCCTGCTCACGGGGCCTCCACCAGCTCGACGGTCTCCCCCGCGGCCGCGCCGCCGGGCGGGACGACGGCCAGGGCCTCGGCCCGGGCGAGGCCGCGCAGCATCGCGGGCCCGTCGAAGGCGAGCGGCACCACGCCCCCGGCGGTGCGCCGCACCGGTTGCAGCCGGGTGTCCACCGGGTGCCCGGGCAGCAGGACGGCCGCCGGGGCGAGCGCGGGCGCGGCGGCGGCCCGGCCGGCGCGGGCGTGCAGCAGCGGCAGAGCCAGGGTGACCATGCCGGCCGTGGCGGCGAGCGGGTTGCCCGGCAGGCCCACCAGGTGGCGCCCGCCGGTGAGTTCGGCCAGCAGCATGGGGTGTCCGGGCCGGACGGCCACGCCGTCCACCAGCAGTCGGGCGCCGGCCTCGGCGAGCGCCCGGTGCAGGAAGTCCACCGGACCGGCGGCCGTCCCGCCGGTGGTGACCACGACGTCGGCGGTGGAGTGCCGCAGGGCGTCCCGCAACAGCCCGAAGTCGTCCCGGACGCAACGGACTTCGGCCACCTCGGCGCCGGCCGCCCGCAGCCAGGGCGGCAGCAGCGGCCCGAGCGCGTCCCGGACCAGTCCCGGCCCGGGGATCCCGGTGTCGAGCAACTCGTCACCGAGCACCAGCAGTTGGACCACCGGGCGGCGGCGCACGGCGAGCCGGTCGTGGCCGCAGGCGGCGGCCAGGCCGAGCACGGCCGGCCCGATCACCGTCCCCGCCGGCAGCAACTCCTCGCCCCGGCGGCACTCCTGGCCGCGCGGGCGGACGTCCTGGCCGGTGGTCAGCTGCTGGGGGCCGCTGTCGCGCAGCAGCGTGCCCTCCGCCCGGCCGTGCTCGCGCCGCAGTACGGCGGTGGCGCCGGGCGGCAGTTGGGCACCGGTGGCGATCTCGACGGCGTTGCCGTCGGCCAGCGGCGCCACCTCGGTGCGCCCGGCCAGCACCCGGCCGGTGACCCGCCAGGGCCCCGGCCCGGCGACCGCCCAGCCGTCCATCGCGGAGGTGTCGAAGGCAGGCAGGTCGGTGAGCGCGCCGAGCGGTTCGGCGAGGACGTGCCCGAGCGCCTCGGCCAGCGGCAGCCCGATCACCGGCAGCGGCCGCAGCCCGGCCCGGCGCGCGGCCTCCCGGGCACGCGACCAGCTCAGCACGCCGGGGCCGGTGGCGGGAACGGTCACGGTGGTCCGTCCGACCTCGCTCACGGCTCCCCCGGGCCGTCGGCCGGGCTCCACCGCTCGGCGAGCGCCGCGGTCCGCCGGGACGCCTCGGCCACGGCCTGCGCCCCGCCGCCCTGCTGCGCGGCCGCGTAGCCGATCAGGAAGGCAGTCAGCGGCGCCGCGGGCCGGGCCACCCCGTGGGCGACCACCCGGGCCAGGTCGAGCAGTCCCCGGACGTCCACGTCCAGGTCGATGCCCAGGTCGGCCTTGACCTCGGCGATCCAGTCTTCCAGCGTGCGCTCCATGCGCCCATGCTGCCCGATCGGTGGTTTCCCCGAGGTGTTCGCCCCGTGTGCGGCGCGCGTCGCTTCCCGCACCACCGGCGGCCCGGCCGGGTGAGGCCCGCCCACCGCCCGGCCCCAGGTCAGGACTTCTCCCGCTCCCGGGCCCGTTCCAGGTCCTCCCAGGTGTCGCAGTCGTACGCGACGTTGTCGGTGTCGGCGACCCGCAGCCCGTTCAGCCCGCCGACCAGGCGGCGCAGCGGCTGCCCGACCGGGTCGCCGAGCGCGGTGAGCGCGGCGCGCAGCGGGGCGGTGCGGTAGGCGGCGGCGAGCGGCTGGTCGCGGCCGCCCGCGTCGACCAGCACGGCGGCGTCGACGTGCGGTCCGGCCCGGTCGAGGGCGGCGACCAGCCGGTCCACCGTACGGCGGTCCAGGAAGGGCAGGTCGGCGGCGAGCAGCAGCACGGTGTCCGCGGTGACCAGGTCGAGCCCGGCCGCGACGGCGGCGACCGGCCCGCCGCCGGGCGGCTGCTCCCTGGTCCAGCGGACGCCCGGGCCCGCGGTGGGCCGGGCGGGGCCGACCACCACGGTGGTCCGGGCGCCGGTGCAGGCGGCGAGCACCCGGTCCAGCAGGGTGGTCTCGCCGACGGTCAGGCCTGGTTTGTCGACGCCGCCCAGCCTCCGGGCCGCGCCGCCCGCCGGAACGATCACGTCGTACGGCGTCGTCATGCGGCCAGTATCCCGCCCTACCGGCCGTCCCCGTCCCGGTCCGTCCCGGCCTCTCCCTCGGTCCCGGCCGTCTTGCCCTCGCCCTCACCCTCGGCCTCGGCCCCGGTCTCCGCCCCGGCCGCCGAAGCGGCGGCGGACCGGGCGGTGTTGGCGGCCGCCCCCAGGTCCAGGAAGGCCGGCAGGGTCAGCTCCCCGTACCGCTCGTTCATCGCCGTGACCAGCGCCTCCGGGTCGTCCGGGTGCTCGGCGAGCAGCCGGTCGAAGTCCCGGAGGTACTCCCCGGTGAAGGCGAGCACCCGGGCCGCGTCGTCGCCCTGCTCGGGGGCGCGGTGCCCGGCGATCACCCGGTCCACGCCGAGGTCGGCGATCCGGCCGAGGTTGTGGCCCCAGGTGGTGCGCTGGGCCGGGGTGGTGTCGGCGGTCCACACATGGGTGCCGTTGCAGACGAAGTCCCCGGCAATCACGGTCCGGATGCTCGGCACGTGGACGACGGTGGACTCCCCACAGTCGGCCTGGCCGAGCAGCAGCACCGGAATGACCTGGCGGTCGAGCATCAGCGGCTGCGGCAGCAGCGGGGCGGGCACCAGCGGGTGGTCCGGGATGTCGTCGCCGTAGACCGGCTTCCACTGGGCGACCTTGGCCGCGACGGTGCGCCGGATGCCCTCGACCACGGCCGGGGCGGCCAGCAGCTGGGCGTCCGGGAAGAGCCTCAGCACCTCCTCGGCCCCGAAGTAGTGGTCCGGGTGCTGGTGGGTGACCACGATGGCGAGCAGCCGGCGGCCCTTGCCCGCGACCCATTCGGCCAGTTCGCGCCCGGCGCTGCGGGTGAGCTGGGCGTCGACGAGGATCGCGGTGTGCTCGCCGAGGATCAGCGTGGAGGTGGCGAAGAAGGCCGACTCGGGCCCGGTGAAGACGGCGACCTCCAGCGGCCGGGCGGTCCGCTCGGTGTCGTCGGGGAGTCCGGCCGCGACGGGCTCGGCGTCCACCCGTTCCGCGCCGGCGCTCTCCTCGGGCGGGGACGACGTCACGGGCTGCTCCCTCTGGTCGGCGGTCGGACTTCCTGCGCCCTACAGCATGGGAGTACCGGCGGCCGATTGCGCGGAAGGCGCGCCCGGCGGGGCGCGCCGTCCGGCGCACGTCACACCGCGGCCCGGGCGGCGAGCTCCTTGCCCCGGGTGGCGGCCAGTTCCAGAGCCCTGGCCTTGGACTCGGCGGCCGCCGGGACGAACTCGGCCAGCGCCGGGACGTTCGGCGCCATGGTGAACTCCGGGACGATGAAGTCGACCTCCAGCCCGAGCCCGCCGGCCAGCACCTTCTCCAGGTAGGTGGTGACGAACTCGAACGGCTCGCGCGGGGCGCCCGGGCCGTACGAGCCGCCGCGGGAGGCGACCACGGTGACCGGGGTGCCCTTGGCGGAGGGCTGCTCGCCGGCGGTGCGGCCCATCAGGATCACCTGGTCCAGCCAGGCCTTGAGGGTCGACGGGATCGTGAAGTTGTACATCGGGGCGCCGATCAGCACCGCGTCGGCGGTCTCCAGCTCGACCATCAGCCGCTCGCGCAGCGCGAAGGCGGCGGCCTGCTCGGCGGTGCGCGCCTCGGCCGGGAGGTATCCGGCGGTGATGCCGACGGCGTCCAGGTGCGGCAGCGGGTCGGCGGCGAGGTCGTGGTGAACCACCGTGCCACCGGGGTGCTCGGCCTCCCAGGCGGCCCGGAAGGCGGCCGTGACCTCGCGGGAGACGGAGCCGTCGGCGAGCGCCGAGGAGTCGATGTGCAGAAGCGTGGGCATGCCGGTCCTCCAGAGAATAAGTAGCTGCCTTTTCCCTTGCAGCTGTAAGTACGGTAGCAGCTTACTTTTCTATAGTCACTAGTGGCGAGTCGAGTACGCTGGATCCATGGCGGAGCCCGAGGTAGTGACCGACGCAGTATCGACCGGGGTCGACGCGTGCGCCGCCCCTGCCGACCGCGGCGGCTGCGCCAACGTCGACCTGGCCCTCCACCGGGTGTTCACCCTGCTCGGCAAGCGCTGGACCGGCATGCTGCTGGGCGTGCTCACCAACGGCGGTCCGGCCTACTTCTCCGAGCTGCGCCGCGCCGTCCCGGGCATCAGCGAGCGGATGCTCTCCGACCGGCTGACCGAACTGACCGAGGCCGGACTGGTCGTCCGCGAGGTCGACCCCGGCCCGCCGCTGCGGGTCAGCTACCGGCTCACCGAGGGCGGCGTCGCCCTGAAACCGGCCCTCAACGAACTGGCCGTCTGGGCCGACCGCTACCTGCCGGAGAGCGCCCTCCGGGGCGGCTGCTGACCGGCCGGCCCCCGGCCGCTCACCGGCGGGCCACCGGCCCCCGGCCCGCCCCCCGGGTACGACGAAGGGTCCGTCCGCCGTATCCCGGCGGACGGACCCTTCACACGATCAGGGGGCGGCTCAGCCCTTCGCGGCACCGCCGCGCGCCCGGGACACCCGGTCGGCGACACCCCAGGAGGTCACCCGCCAGAGCGCCTCGGCCACGATGCCGCGGCTCATCTTGGAGGCGCCGAGCTCGCGCTCGACGAAGGTGATCGGCACCTCGGCGACCTTGAAGCCGGCCTTCACCGTGCGCCAGGCCAGGTCGACCTGGAAGCAGTAGCCGGCCGAGGCCACCTCGTCCATGCCCAGGCCCAGCAGGGTCTCCTTGCGGAAGGCCCGGTAGCCGCCGGTGACGTCCCGGATCGGCACGCCCAGCATCAGCCGCGAGTAGGTCGAGCCGCCGCGGGAGAGCAGCAGGCGCGACTTCGGCCAGTTCACCACCCGGCCGCCCGGCACCCAGCGCGAGCCGAGCACCAGGTCGGCGCCGCGCAGCGCGCTCAGCAGCCGGTCCAGCTCCTCGGGCTGGTGCGAGCCGTCCGCGTCCATCTCGACCAGGACGTCGTAGCCGTTGTCGATGCCCCAGCGGAAGCCCGCGAGGTAGGCGGCGCCCAGGCCCTCCTTGCCCTTGCGGTGCATGACGTGGACGTTGCTGTCCTCGGCGGCCAGCTTGTCGGCCAGCTCACCGGTGCCGTCGGGGCTGTTGTCGTCGGCGACCAGCACATGGGCCTCGGGCACCGCAGCACGGACCCGGCCGACGATCCGCTCGACGTTCTCCGCCTCGTTGTAGGTCGGGATGATCACCAGGACCCTGCCGAGATCAGCAAAACTCTGCTGGTTCACGGTCACGTACAAACCTCTCGGCCGATGGCGGGGAGTGTCAGAACACCGTCGCCCGCACTCTGGAACGCGGCCCCGCCGACAGCCCGCCGACGGGATGACCACGGTGGAGAATGCTGCGGGGGGCGGATAATACTGCGTCCTGGCATTCTACTACCGCGCCCGGGAACCACCGCTCGGACCACGGCAGTCCCACCTGATACCCGCCGTTTCCCCGCGGGCGACCCAGGTCAGCTAGGGTCGATGCCCTTGCCCGGGCCCGGACCGCCCGCACCGCCGGGCCCGCACCGCCGACCCGACCCGGGACGTCCGGGGCAGCCCCGTCAGCGAAGGAGTAGGACCGCGCGCATGGACAGGCTCGTCAACACCGTCCGCCCGTACGCCTGGGGGTCGCTCACGGCCCTGCCCGAGCTGCTCGGCCAGGAGCCGACCGGAGAACCGCAGGCCGAGCTGTGGATGGGCGCCCACCCCGGCGACCCGTCCCGGGCCGACCGCGGCGAGGGCCCGCGCCGGCTGGACGAGCTGATCGCGGCCGATCCGGAGGGCGAGCTCGGCGCGGCGAGCGTGGCCCGGTTCGGGCCGAGCCTGCCGTTCCTGTTCAAGGTGCTCGCCGCCGGCATCCCGCTGTCCATCCAGGCCCACCCCACGACGGAGCAGGCCCGGGCCGGCTTCGCCGCCGAGAACGCCCTCGGCATCGCGCCAGACGCCCCCGAGCGGAGCTACCGCGACGACAACCACAAGCCCGAAATGGTGTGCGCGCTGGGCGAGTTCGAGGGTCTGTGCGGCTTCCGTCGGCCCGCCGAGGCGGCCGCGCTGATGGCCGCCCTCGGGGTGCCCGGGTTGGACCCGCTGATCGCCCTGCTGGCGGTCGGCGAGGACGGCGGCGCCGAGGCCGAGGCCGAGGCGCTGCGCCGCACCCTGGCCACCCTGCTCACCATGGACGACGAGACCGCCGGGCGGACCGTCCGGGAGACCGTCGCCGCGCTGGCCGGCACCGACCCGGACGGCCCGCACGCCCCGTACGCCCGGATCGCCAAGGACTTCCCGGACGACCGCGGCGTGATCGCCGGCCTGCTGCTCAACCACGTCCGGCTGCGGGCCGGCGAGGCGCTCTACCTGGGCGCCGGGGTGCCGCACGCCTATCTGTCCGGCGTCTGCGTGGAGCTCCAGGCCAACTCGGACAACGTGCTGCGGGCCGGGCTCACCCCCAAGCACATCGACGTCCCGGAACTGTTGAAGGTCGTGCTCTTTGAACCCGGTGCCCCCGAGGTGGTGCACCCCGTCCCGGTCGAGGGCACCCCCGGCGAGCAGCTCTACCCCGTCCCGATCGACGAGTTCCGGCTGTCCCGCTTCCAACTGGACGGCGTGCGGCGGGAGATCGACGGCCGCACCCCGCAGATCCTGCTCTGCACCGAGGGTGCCGTCCGGCTCACCGCCGCCGACGGCGCCGTGCTGGACCTCGCCCGCGGCCAGTCCGCCTTCCTGCCCGCCACCGGCACCCCGACCCGGCTCTCCGGCACCGGCGCCACCCTCTTCCGGGCCACCGTCACCGTCTGATCCACCGCCGCACCTGCCCCTCCCCCGCACCGCGTTCGCACCGGCTTCGCACCGGCTCGGCCACGGCCGGTCGAAATTCGTTTGCTCCGCCCGCCGGTCACGGCTGGACTGTCCGGCGGCCCACGAAGCGCGGGCCGTACCCAGGGGAGAGCACAGCAACGATGGAAATCCGTTCCACGACCGAGAAGGACCTCGACGTCTTCGTCGACACCGTCCACGCCGCGTTCGGCCGCTTCCCGGAGACCCCGGCCGAGGACGGCGGCGGGCTCTGGTGGTCGGCGATCGAACCGGAGCGCTGCCTGCTCGCGGAGACCGCCGAGGGGCGTCCGGTCGGCACCGCCGGCGCGTACTCCTTCGAGCTCACCCTGCCCGGCGGGGCGCTCACCCCGGTCTCCGGGGTGAGCTTCGTCGGCGTCCTGCCCACCCACCGCCGCCGGGGCGTGCTGACCGCGATGATGCGGCGCCAACTCGCCGACCTGCGGGCCCGCGGGGAGTTCCTCTCCGTGCTGCTGGCCTCCGAGGCCTCGATCTACGGCCGGTTCGGCTACGGCCCGGCGACGTACACCGGGCGGCTCACGGTGCCGCGCCACCGGGCCGTCCTCGCCGCCCCGAGGGCCGGCGGCACGGACACCGGCTCGGTCGAGGTGCTGCGGCGCGCCGACTGCCGGGACCTCCTGGAGGAGCTCTACGACCGCTACCGCCGTGCCCGGCCCGGCGCGCTGTCCCGGCCGCACCGCTGGTGGGCCCTGAACGCCGGGCAGCCCCCGGTCTCCGCGGCGCCGCGCTACATCGCCCTCCACCGGGACGCCGACGGCACCCCGGACGGCTACGCCAGCTACTCGCTGGACGGGGGCACCCTGATGGTGGACGAGACCATCGCCGTCGACGACGCCGTCACCTCGGCCCTGTCCCGGGTCCTGCTCGGGCACGACCTGGTCGACCAGGTCGTCTTCAAGCACTTCACCGCCGAGCACCCGCTGCGCTGGCAGCTCGCGGACTTCGGCGCCGCCCAGGTGGGCAACAGCACCGAGTGGCTCTGGGTCCGGCTGCTGGACGTCCCCCGGGCGCTGACCGCGCGCGGCTGGTCCGCCGACGGCGAGCTCGTCCTCGACGTGGACGACCCGTTCCTCGGCGAGCGCGCCCGCCACCTGCTGACCGTCCGGGGCGGCGAGGCCACCTGCGTCCCGACCGACCGGGAGCCCGACCTCTCGCTGGACGTGCGGGACCTGGGCGCGGTCTACCTCGGCGGCACCCCGGTGAGCACGCTGGTGCGGGCCGGGCACGTCCGGGCCCACCGACCGGAGGCGGCCGCCCTGGCCGACGCCCTGTTCCGCACCGAGCGCCCGCCGCACTGCCTGTCCTGGTTCTGACCGGCCGCCCCCGCCCGCCCCGAATCCGGTTCCGCACCGGGAGCGGGCCGGGGGCCGGGGGTCAGTCCCGGGTCATGTCGACGAAGCGCGAGTAGTGGCCCTGGAAGGCGACGGTGATGGTCGCGGTCGGACCGTTACGGTGCTTGGCGACGATCAGGTCGGCCTCGCCCGCGCGCGGGGACTCCTTCTCGTAGGCGTCCTCGCGGTGCAGCAGGATGACCATGTCGGCGTCCTGCTCGATCGAGCCGGACTCGCGCAGGTCGGAGACCATCGGCCGCTTGTCGGTGCGCTGCTCGGGACCACGGTTCAGCTGGGACAGCGCGATGACCGGCACTTCCAGCTCCTTGGCCAGCAGCTTGAGGTTACGGGACATGTCCGAGACCTCCTGCTGACGGTTCTCGGCCCGGCGGGAGCCGCCGGACTGCATCAGCTGGAGGTAGTCGATGACGATCAGCTTGATGTCGTTGCGCTGCTTGAGCCGGCGGCACTTGGCCCGGATCTCCATCATCGACAGGTTCGGCGAGTCGTCGATGAACAGCGGCGCCTCGCTGACGTCCGGCATCCGGCGGGCGACCCGCGTCCAGTCGTCGTCCGTCATGTTCCCGGAGCGCATGTGGTGCAGCGCGACCCTGGCCTCGGCGGAGAGCAGGCGCATGGCGATCTCGTTGCGGCCCATTTCGAGCGAGAAGATCACGCTCGGCAGCTTGTGGTGGATCGAGCAGGCCCGGGCGAAGTCCAGCGCCAGGGTGGACTTGCCCATCGCGGGGCGGGCCGCGATGACGATCATCTGGCCGGGGTGCAGCCCGTTGGTGAGCGCGTCGAAGTCGGCGAAGCCGGTCGGCACGCCGGACATCTGGCCGTTGCGGGAGCCGATCGCCTCGATCTCGTCGAGGGCGCCCTCCATGATGTCGGCCAGCGGCGCGTAGTCCTCGTTGGTGCGCTGCTCGGTGACGGCGTAGATCTCCGCCTGGGCGGCGTTGACGATCTCGTCCACGTCGCCCTCGGCGGCGTAGCCCATGCCGGCGATCCGGGTGCCGGCCTCGACCAGCCGGCGCAGCACCCCGCGCTCGGCGACGATCTGGGCGTAGTACTCGGCGTTGGCCGCGGTCGGGACGGAGTTGACCAGGGTGTGCAGGTAGGCGGCGCCGCCCACCCGCTGCAGCTCGCCGCGCTTGGTGAGCTCGCCGGCCACGGTGATCGGGTCGGCCGGCTCGCCGCGGGCGTACAGGTCGAGGATCGCGCCGTGCACCATCTCGTGCGCGGGCCTGTAGTAGTCGGCCGGCTTGAGCACCTCGACCACGTCGGCGATGGCGTCCTTGGAGAGCAGCATGCCGCCCAGCACGGACTGCTCGGCCGCGAGGTCCTGCGGGGGGACGCGTTCGAAGCCGTCGACGCCGCCGCGGCCCTCGTCGTCCCGGCGGTCGTCCCGGCCGCCGCCGCCCTTGCCGTTCTTGCCGCCCCTGCCGTTGAAGTCGCCGCCCTTGCGGAAGCCCTCGCCCCGGTTGCCGCCCTGGCCCCCGCCGCCACCCTGGCCGCCGCGGTTGCGGGAGACCGGCAGCCGGTCGCCGGGACCGTCCGGGAACGGGGCGTCGTCGAAGGCGCCGGCCGGAAAGGGGTCCTCGGCGGGCTGCCAGTCCTCCTCCGGCGGCGGGGCGTCGTGGTCGTCGTACTGGGGGCCGGTCACGCGTGTTCCCCGATCAGCGAGTGGTGCGAAGTTGGAGCGGGCCTTGCCGGTGGCTGGGTGGAGCGAGCGGAGCCGCTCCTCTTTGTACGCCACGGCACCGACAAATCGGACGCCGGGGCCGGTGGGAGTGTCGGGTGGAGGGCCCACGCTAAGGCGCCGGACGCCCTCGCGCCAAGGCGGTTATCCACAGGGGGTGTGGACGACTGGCTCCGGGCTGTGGAGAACTGCCGCAAAGCTGTGGACACCCCTGTGGAAGCTCCTGTGGATAACCGGACGATCGATCCGTCGTCAACCTGCTGACCTGCGATTACCTCGTTCGGGACCTGTGCATGAGAAATTCTTCACACACCGCCGAACGGCAGTGGGCGCGGACCGGCCGGAGCGCGCCGCCCACAGGTTCGAGTAATGACTGACAGGACCATTGGCCTCTTACCTGTGGATGAGTACCCTGGAGCGCATGAGCACCGCCCCCGCCGAGCCCTCCAGACGCACCCGCGACGCACGCGGCCACGACCGCGAGATCCTCGCCCTGGCGGTGCCCGCCTTCGGCGCCCTGGTCGCCGAACCGCTGTTCCTGATGGCCGACTCCGCGATCGTCGGCCACCTCGGCACCCCCCAGCTCGCCGGGGTCGGCGTCGCCTCCGCCGCCCTCACCACGGCCACCGGGGTGTTCGTCTTCCTCGCCTACGCCACCACCGCCGCGGTGGCTCGCCGGATCGGCGCCGGGGACCGCCGGGGCGCCGTCCAGCAGGGCGTCGACGGGCTCTGGCTCGCCGTCGGCCTGGCCGTCCCGGTGGTCCTGCTCACCCTGCTGCTGGCTCCCCGGGCGGCCGAACTGCTGGGCGCCTCGCCGACCGCGGCGCCGTACGCCGTGACGTACCTGCGGATCAGCTCCCTGGGCATCCCGGCGATGCTGCTGGTGCTGGCCGCCACCGGCGTGCTGCGCGGCCTCCAGGACACCCGTACGCCGCTGCTGGTGGCCGTCGGCGGCTTCACCGCCAACATCGGGCTGAACGCCGGCCTGGTGTACGGCGCCGGGCTCGGGGTGGCCGGCTCGGCCTGGGGCACCGTGCTGGCCCAGACCGGGATGGCCGCGGTCTACCTGGTCGTGGTGGTCCGCGGCGCCCGCCGGGAGCGGGCCTCGCTGCGGCCGGACGCGGCGGGCATCCGGGCCGGGGCCAGGGCGGGCGGGCCGCTGCTGGTCCGCACGGTCAGCCTGCGCGCGGTGCTGATGATCGCCACCGCGGTGGCCGCCCGGCTGGGCGACGACCAGGTCGCCGCGCACCAGATCGCCATGACGCTGTTCAGCTTCCTGGCCTTCGCGCTGGACGCCATCGCGATCGCCGGCCAGGCCATCATCGGCCGCTACCTGGGCGCCTCGGACGTCCCGGGCGCCCGCGCGGCCACCCGGCGGATGGTCGAGTGGGGCCTGGGCTCCGGGGTGGTGCTGGGCCTGCTGGTGGTGCTCGCCCGCCCGCTGTACGTCCCGCTGTTCACCCCCGACCCGGTGGTCCAGGGGCAGCTGCACACGGCCCTGCTGCTGCTCGCGCTCAGCCAGCCGGTGGCGGGCCTGGTCTTCGTGCTGGACGGCGTGCTGATGGGCGCCGGGGACGGCCCCTACCTGGCCCGGGCGGCGCTCGCCACCCTGGCGGTGTTCACCCCGGCCGCGTTCCTGGTGCCGGCCACCGGCACCGGACTGGCCGGGCTGTGGTGGGCGATGAACCTGTTCATGCTGGTCCGCGCGGTCTTCCTGGTGGCCCGCGCCCGCGGCGGCCGCTGGCTGGTCACCGGAGCCGTGCGCGGCTGAGGGGGCCCGGGAACGACCGAGGGGGCCCGGGAACGACCGAGGGCCGGACTCCCCGGGGGGAGTCCGGCCCTCAGCCGGTGCTACGGAACTCAGGCAGCCACGACGGCGACGTCGAGGTTGGCCACGACGTCCGAGTGCAGCTTGACCGAGACCTTGTGGGTGCCCACGGTCTTGATCGGCGAGGCGATCGCGACGGCGCGCTTGTCCACGGCCGGGCCGCCGGCGGCCTTGATGGCCTCGACGACGTCGGCCTGGGTCACCGAGCCGAACAGACGGCCGGCGTCACCCGAGCGAACGGCCAGCTTGACCTGGACGCCCTCGAGCTTGCCCTTGACCTCGTTGGCCGCGTCCAGGGTCTGGATCGCGTGGATCTTGCGGGCGCGACGGATCGCGTCGACGTCCTTCTGGCCGCCCTTGGTCCAGCGGATGGCGAAGCCACGCGGGACCAGGAAGTTGCGGGCGTAGCCGTCCTTGACCTCGACGACCTCGCCGGCGGAGCCGAGACCCGGAACCTCGTGCGTGAGGATGATCTTCATTACTCGGTCACCCTCTCTTAGCGCGCGGTGCTGGTGTAGGGCAGCAGCGCCATCTCACGGCTGTTCTTCACGGCCGTGGCGACGTCACGCTGGTGCTGGGTGCAGTTGCCGGTGACACGGCGGGCACGGATCTTTCCGCGGTCGGAGATGTACTTCCGCAGCAGGTTCGTGTCCTTGTAGTCAACGTAGTTGACCTTGTCCTTGCAGAAGACGCAAACCTTCTTCTTCGGCTTGCGAGCAGGCGGCTTCGCCATGGTGTGCTCCATTTGGGGTTCACGGCCCGACCGGCGTCCGGGGACGCCTGCGGCCGGGCCGCACGAAATCTGTCAGCTCTTAGAACGGGGGCTCTTCCGAGTAGCCGCCACCGGACGGGGCGCCGCCCCAGCCGCCGCCGCCCTGGTTTCCACCGGACGGGGCGCTGGACGCCCACGGGTCGTCGGAGGGGCCGGACTGGCCGCCGCCGGAGTTTCCACCCCAGCTGCCGCCGCCCTGCTGGCCGCCACCGTTGCCACCGCCCCAGCTACCGCCCTGGCCGCCGCCCTGCTGGCCGCCGAAGCCGCCGCCGGGACCGCCGGACCGGTTGGCCCGGGTGACCTTCGCGGTCGCCGAGCGCAGGCTCGGACCCACCTCGTCGACCTCGACCTCGAAGACCGTCCGCTTCTCGCCTTCCTTGGTCTCGTAAGACCGCTGGCGCAGTCGGCCCTGCACGATGACGCGCATGCCGCGCTGCAGCGACTCGGCCACGTTCTCCGCCGGCTGCCGCCAGACGTTGCACGTGAGGAAGAGGCTCTCGCCGTCCTTCCACTCGTTCGTCTGACGGTCGAAGGTGCGGGGGGTGGACGCGATGCGGAACTTCGCGACCGCCGCACCCGACGGGGTGAAGCGCAGCTCGGGGTCGTCGACGAGATTGCCGACGAGGGTGATGACGGTCTCGCCTGCCATGGTGGTGATGACCTCTCGGGAAGATGTCCGTTCACCGCTGTTTCACGTGAAACAGCGGACGCGAGCTACCCGAGACCCGAAGGCCTCAGAGGTGGCTCAGTGGGTGTCCGGGCGCAGGACCTTGGTCCGCAGAACCGACTCGCTCAGGCCCAGCTGGCGGTCGAGCTCCTTGACGACCTCAGGCGTGGCCTTGAGGTCGATGACCGAGTAGATGCCCTCGGACTGCTTGTTGATCTCGTAAGCCAGACGGCGACGACCCCAGGTGTCGACCTTCTCCACCTTGCCGCCGGCGTTGCGGACGACGGCCAGGAAGGACTCGATCAGGGGGGAGACAGCGCGCTCCTCGACCGACGGGTCGAGGATGACCATCAGCTCGTAGTGACGCATGAGTAACCCACCTCCTTTGGACTCAGCGGCCACGGTCTCTCCGTGGCAGGAGGGTTGTGCGTAGCGTCGGCACCGGTGCGGTGACGACTCCGGCCCACGGTAGCGGCCGGGTCGGACAATCGGGCCCCGTACACCCGCCAGGGGTGTCACCCGGAAGAGGGCGCAAGGGGGCACAACTACACCAGTGCAGACGGCACAGCCTACCTGCACCCGGACGGCCGAACAAAACGCACAGGGGTTGTGAGACGGACGAGGCCGCCGCAATCTGGACGGAACGGGATTCCTGCCCGTTCGTCTCCACGCCAGGAGGTGGGACTCATGGCCCAGTCCGTCCACCGCATGCCCGCCCTCACGCTGAACACCGACGGCCACCCGCACCCCCGCGAGAACACCCTGGTGGCCCTGACGGCCGTGCTGGGCGTGATCGCCTTCACCACCTCGTTCTTCTACAACCTGCACCTGCTGACCTCGTGGACCGGCCTGGCCGGGATCGTCACCGGCCTGTGGGGCATGTTCGTCTCGGTCACCACCGCCGAGCGCTTCGTCCTGATGATCACGCTCGGCGCCTCCGCGATCGGCTTCTACCTCGGCATCGCCCGCGGCGGCCTGTGGGGCTGAACACCCAGCTCCAGGAACCCTCGGCGCCCCCGTCGCGTATCTGCATCAGACAGGTACCCGCCGGGGGCGCCGTCGTGCCCGCAGCGCCGGGCGGCCGGGCCCCGGACGATAGGGTCGAGCCCGAGAACCTGGGGCCACCGCAGCCCGACCGACGAGGAGCACCGAGCAATGAGCCTGCGCCTGAGGACGATCACCCGCGAGGAGCACCTCGCCTTCATCAGGAGCCGTGCCTCGGCCAGCCACATGCAGGTGCCGTCCTGGGGCGACGTGAAGGCCGAGTGGCGCTCGGAGTCGATCGGCTGGTTCGACGACGCCAACCAGCTGGTCGGCGCGGGCCTGGTGCTCTACCGCCAGCTGCCCAAGGTCAAGCGCTACCTCGCCTACCTGCCCGAGGGCCCGGTCATCGACTGGTTCGACCGGGACCTCGACCGCTGGCTCTCCCCGATGCTCGCCCACCTCAAGTCGCAGGGCGCGTTCTCGGTGAAGATGGGCCCGCCGATCGTCATCCGCCGCTGGAACGCCCCCACCATCAAGGAGGCCATCGCCGCCAAGCAGGCCAAGCGCCTGCGCGACGTCGAGGCCGACTGGTACGAGGCCCGCGCCTTCGAGGTGGCCGACCGGCTGCGCAAGGCCGGCTGGCTGCAGGGCGAGGACGGCGGCGCCGGCTTCGGCGACGTCCAGCCGCGCTACGTCTTCCAGGTGCCGCTGGCCAACCGCTCGCTGGACGACATCCACAAGAACTTCAACCAGCTCTGGCGCCGCAACATCAAGAAGGCCGAGAAGAGCGGCGTCGAGGTGTACCAGGGCGGCTACGACGAGCTGCCGATCTTCCACCAGCTCTACCTGGTCACCGCCGAGCGCGACAAGTTCACCCCGCGCCCGCTGTCCTACTTCCAGCGGATGTGGCAGGCCCTCACCGCCGAGGACCAGAACCGGATGCGGCTCTACATCGCCTACCACGAGGGCGAGCCGCTGGCCGCGACCACGATGCTGGTGGTCGGCGAGCACGTCTGGTACTCCTACGGCGCCTCGGCCAACCACAAGCGCGAGGTCAAGCCGTCCAACGCGATCCAGTGGCGGATGATGCGCGACGCCTACGCCCTCGGCGGCGGCGTGTACGACCTGCGCGGCATCAGCGACACCCTGGACGAGAACGACCACCTGTTCGGTCTGATCCAGTTCAAGGTCGGCACCGGCGGCCAGGCGGCCGAGTACCTCGGCGAGTGGGACTTCCCGCTCAACAAGCTGCTGCACAAGGCCCTCGACCTCTACATGTCCCGCCGCTGAGGAGGCTGCCCCGATGACGCTGTCGCTCTACCTCGACACCGAACGCTGGCGCGCGCACCAGCGCTCCGTCCTGGCCGAGTTCCCCGGCCTGGTGCCCGTCGCCAAGGGGAACGGCTACGGCCTGGGCAACCACCGGCTGGCCGAGGAGGCGACGCTGCTCGGCACCGGTGTGCTGGCCGTCGGCACCGCCTACGAGGCGGCCGACGCCGCCGAGTGGTACGGCGGCGAGCTGCTGGTGCTCACCCCCTACCGGGTCGGCGAGGAGGTGCTCCCGCTGCCGCACGCCCGGGTGATCCGCACGGTGGCCGGCGTGGACGCGCTGCGCTCGCTGCACGGCGCCCGGGTGGTGCTGGAGTGCATGACCACCATGCGCCGGCACGGCGTGAGCGCCGCCGACCTGCGCACCGTCGCCGCCGAGCTGGACGGCGTCTCCTTCGAGGGCCTCGCCCTGCACCTGCCGATGGACCGGCCGGACGGCTCCAGCCCGGTCGAGGAGGTCGTGTACTGGGTGGACACCGCGCTGGCGGCCGGCATCCCGGTGCACACCGTCTTCGTCAGCCACCTGGGCGCGGCCGGCATGGAGCAGCTGGCCCAGCGCTACCCGGGCACCGTGTTCCGGGCCCGGATCGGCACCCGGCTCTGGCTGGGCGACCACGGCGCGCTGGAGGTCCGGGCCACGGTCCTGGACGTCACCCCGCTCAAGAAGGGCGAGCGCTACGGCTACCGCCAGCACCCGGCGCCCACCGACGGCCACATCCTGGTGGTCGCCGGCGGCACCGCGCACGGCATCGGCCTGGAGGCCCCCAAGTACGTGGCCAGCATGGGCGCACGCGCCAAGGGCATCGCCCGAGCCGGTCTGGCGACGGTCAACAAGACCAAGTCGCCGTTCCACTGGGCGGGCAAGCAGCTCTGGTTCGCCGAGCCGCCGCACATGCAGGTCTCGCTGCTGTTCCTGGACGGGGAGACCGCGCCCCCCGCGATCGGCGAGGAGCTGGGCCTCCAGGTCCGGCACACCACCACCCACTTCGACCGGGTGGTGGACCGCTAGAAGGTGCGGCGGCCCCCGGGCGCTACCGCTGCTTCTCCTCGGCCGGCTCCGACTGCCGTGGCTCGTCCAGCCACTGCTCGAAGGAGCCGGCCGACGCGTGTCCGGCGTAGCTCCGCTCCTCCTCCAGCCGCCGGGCGGTGCCCAGCGCGAAGGCGTCCGGCGCGCCGTCCAGCACCCCGCCGGAGGGGTCGTCGGTGCCGTCCCAGCGGACCGGGTCGCGGTCCGGGTACAGGGCGTCCCGGACCACCAGCACGACCAGGTAGAGCGTGCCGAGCAGGTGCAGCGCGATCGCGAAGTGGTACCAGTTCTCGCCGATGCCGTGCTGCTTGGGCCCGGTGACGAAGCCCAGGTGGGACCAGATGCCCAGGGTGTACAGCACCTCGCAGGCCTGCCAGATCAGCAGGTCGCGCCAGCGCGGCCGGGCCAGCGCCGCGAGCGGCAGCAGCCAGAGCGCGTACTGCGGCGAGTACACCTTGTTGACCAGCACGAACAGCGCGACCACCAGGAAGGCCAGCTGCGCGAACCGCGGCCGGCGCGGCGCCGAGAGGCCGAGCCACGCTATGGCCGCGCAGCCCAGCACCATCAGCACGCCGATGTAGAGGTCGAGGTCGGCCAGCCCCACGCCGCGCTGCTGCATCAGGATCAGCCAGAACGAGCCGTAGTCCTCGCCCCGGTGCTTGCTGAACACGTAGAACGTCGACCAGCCCTGCCAGTTGGCCAGCATGATCGGCAGGTTGACCACCAGCCAGGCCCCCACCGCGCCGCCGAGCACCACCCGGAACTCGCGCCACTTGCCGGCCCGCCAGCAGAGCACCAGCAGCGGGCCGATCAGCAGCAGCGGGTAGAGCTTGGCCGCGGTGGCCAGGCCGATGAAGACCCCGGCCCAGCCCGGCCGGGAGCCGGCCCACCAGGCCATCGCCACGGCGGCCAGGGCGACCGCGAGCAGGTCCCAGTTGATCGTGCCGTTGAGCAGCAGGACCGGCGAGAGCGCGAACAGCATCGCGTCCCAGGGGCGGCGGCGGTGGGTGCGCGAGAGCGCGACCGCGGCGACCACCGCGCAGGCCATCAGCAGCCCGGCGTTGATCGCCCAGAACCACTGCTCCTGGGCCTGCTCGGTGCCACCGCCGGGCGTCAGCCAGGCCGCGACCTGCATGAACAGGCCGGTCAGCACCGGGTACTCCAGGTACTGGAGGTCCCCCGTGGTGCCGGGGATGCGGTCCACGTACGGGTGCAGCCCGGCCGCGAAGCCGCGACCGGAGAACAGGTGCGGGACGTCGCTGTAGCAAGCGTGGATGTACTGCGGCGAGCCCGGCTGGAACCAGGCCTGGTCGTAGCAGGGCAGGTTGTGCACCATGCCGAGCGCGGAGACCACGATCACCACCAGGGCCAGCACCCGCACCGGGATCCACCAGGAGACGCCGAGCAGCGCCCGTCGGCCGGGCGGGCCGCCGAACACCTCGCTGCCGGCTGCCGCCACCCGGTCCTCGTCGGCCGGGACGACCACGGTGTTGGCCGGCGGCGCGGCCGTGGCGACGGCTGCCGGGGTGGTCCCTGCGGCGGCGCCGGGCCCGTCCGGGCCGCCGGTTTCGTCACGATCGCTCGACGTCATGCCGGACATCCTGCCGCACCGGATGCGCCGGGACGAGGAGGACCCCGCGATGGTCCGGCGGTGCGGGAGGGGCGCGCGCGGCGAATCGTGACGAAACGGCGGTGGGGGGGGGGGGGGGGGGAGAGGCCCCCCCCCCCCCCCCCCCCCCCCCCCCCCCCCCCCCCCGTTCCCCCCCCCCCCCCCCCCCCCCCCCCCCCCCCCCCCCCCCCCCCCCCCCCCCCCCCCCCCCCTCCCCCCCCCCCCCCCCCCCCCCCCCCGGGCCCGGGTGGTCGACCTCGGCCGCCGGCCGTCAGGCGGCTTCGAAGCCCGCATGGTCGGCGATCTTCTTCAGTTCGGCGAGGGCGTGCTTCTCGATCTGCCGGATCCGCTCGCGGGTGAGGCCGTGCTGCTTGCCCACCTCGGTGAGGGTGCGCTCGCGGCCGTCCTCCATGCCGTACCGGGAGCGGATGATCGAGGCGGTGCGGTCGTCCAGCCGCCCGATCAGATCGTCCAGTTCCTCACGGCGGAGCATGACCATCACGGCGTCCTCGGGGGACGTCGCCCCGGTGTCCTCCACCAGGTCACCGAACTGGGTCTCGCCCTCGTCGTCGACCGACATGTTGAGGCTGACCGGGTCGCGCGCCCAGTCCAGCACGTCCTTGATCCGGGCCTCGGTGGTGTCCAGCTCGGCCGCGATCTCGGCCGGCTCCGCCTCGCGGCCCAGCTCCTTGGACTTCTCCCGCTGCACCCGGCGGATCCGGCCGAGTTCCTCGACCAGGTGCACGGGCAGCCGGATGGTCCGGGACTGGTCGGCGATCGAGCGGGTGATCGCCTGCCGGATCCACCACGTCGCATAGGTGGAGAACTTGAAGCCCTTGGCGTAGTCGAACTTCTCGACGGCGCGCACCAGGCCGGCGTTGCCCTCCTGGATGAGGTCCAGCAGGGGCAGGCCGCTGCGCGGGTAGCGCCGGGCGACGGCCACCACCAGGCGGAGGTTCGAGCGGATGAAGACGTCCTTGGCACGCTCGGCGTCGGCGGCTATCACCTCCAGCTCCTCGCGCGTGACGCCGTCGGGGAGTTGACCGTCGGGGAGTTCGCTCTCCTCCAGCAGGTGCTGGGCGTACACACCGGCCTCGATCCGCAGCGAGAGCTCGACCTCCTCGGCGGCATCGAGCAGGGGCGTCCTGGCGATCTCGTCGAGGTACATACCGACCAGGTCACGGTCGGCCTCAAGGTTGGTCGGGCGGGCCGCGCGAGTCCGGTCGGCCCTGTCGCGAACGACGGCACGGGTGGCCATGCTTGCTCCCTTTGCTGGTGTTGCCGAGGTCTGCCTGCCTGCCCCCTGGAGGGCAAGAAGTGCGGGCCCCCAGGGGCTCACACGTAACGATCCAACGAACAGATTCCGGACAACATTCCCAAGTCGTTCAGATTCTTCCTCGGGATGCAGTATCCTGCCGGTTTTCACCCCGGTTCTGGACACTCGGTGACCGCCCGGGCACCTCGAGTGCCCGTTCGCGACCGCTCGTGGAGCGCTTCTTCACCGCCCGCACACGCAACCGTCGCCCATTGGTTGAACAGGCGAACGCTCGTGGACGTTCCCGCGCGCCCCCGACTTCCGCCCGCGCCCGCCCCCCGGCGCACGCAGGTCCTCCGCACAAATGATGCCGAATCGCTATCACTCCAGCTCCCGATCGGCGCAGCGCACTGGGAAGGTGTCAGGCATGCACCTGACCAACAGCACGAGACCCGTCACCGTGCGTCATCGCCGCCTCCTCCGGGACGCGTCGGTCGCGCTGGGCTGCGCCGCGCTGTTCGGCCTTCTGGCGACACTGGTGACGAGCCGCTGGAGCCCCCTGCACGAGTTCGACCAGGACTGGATCGACGGACTGCACTCCTACGCCCGCGATCACCGGATCTGGACCGCCGCGGTGCAGACCCTCTCCGACATCGGCGGCCCCGTCACGATGCGTATCCTGCTGGGCTGCGCGGCCGCCTGGCTCCTGCTGATCGGCGCCCGGGTGCTGGCCGGCTGGGTGGCCGCCCAGGCACTGGTCGGCTGGGCGGCCCAGTGGGCACTCAAGCTGGCCGTCGGCCGGCAGCGGCCCGCCTTCTCCGACCCGGTGTCGCACGCGGGCGGTCCGGCCTTCCCCTCCGGGCACGCCATGGCCTCGGCGATCTCCTGTGCCGTCCTGGTCGGCCTGCTCTGGTACCGGGTCGGCCGACGCGGCCGGACCGCCGCCTGCGTGGTGGCCGCGGTGACGGTGCTGACCATCGGCTGGACCAGGACCGCCCTCGGGGTGCACTGGCCCAGCGACGTGCTGGCCGGCTGGCTGGCCGCCGGCGCCGTGCTCGGCGCCGTGACGGCCGTGATCGAAATCTGGCGGCCGGGCGCCCTGGCCCGGGACGTCCGCCGGGTCAACTGGCGCACCAGGCCCAGGGTCCAGCGGGTCATCGTGCCGTCCGTCCGGGCACCGCAGGCCGACGGGCCGCTGGAGGACAGTGAGTTGGACGGTCCGGTCCGCTGATCCGCCCCCTGGCGGGCAGCGCCGGAGGACCGAGGGTACGGAGGCCGCGGGAACGCCACAGGCCCTCCGACCCGGGTGGGCGGAGGGCCTGCGAACTGCGGTTCTGTATGTGCCCCAGACAGGAATCGAACCTGCGACACCGGCTTTAGGAGAGCCGTGCTCTATCCCCTGAGCTACTGAGGCGTGGCCGGTCGGTGACCAGGCCGTTCACAGCGTACCGGATCTGGGGTCGGCCGGGGGTGGCGGACCGGGAGGAGGGGATGCCGGGGTCTGACGGGGGGACAGCGCGGGGGGAGTCGGGCGGGCCCGGCTCCCCCCCGCGCCGGGAGGGTCAGAGCAGGCGCAGCAGGCGGGACTCGATGGACGGCGGGTTCAGGTCGCTCTGGAGGGCCACCCGGACCTCCGTCCGGCTGTCGCCGGCGCCCACGCGCAGCGTGCCGACCTCCTTGCCCGCCTTCTCGTTGTGGCCCAACGCGGACGGGTCCAGGGTGACGGTGCCGGTGACGCCCGGGAAGCCGGGCACCACGAGGTCGTTGGTGGCGACGACCGCGACCTTGCCGCCGAGGCCGTCGTCCACGCTGCCGACCACGTCGCCCTTCTTCACCACGGTCTGGCCGGTCAGCCCGTTCTGCGCGGCCTGGATCTGCTTGCCGCTGACCTTGAGCACGGTCGGCAGGATGCCGTCGCCGACGTTCGGGCCGGTGGCCTGCTGGCCCAGGGTGACGCCGAGGATCAGCCGCTTCACGCCGCCGATCTCCTTGTACGCGGCCCACATCAGGCAGCCGCCGGCCGGGGTGCTGGAGCCGGTCTTGACGCCGATGACGCCGGTCTTCGGGTTGATCAGGTTGTTGGTGTTGGGGATCTTCACGTTGTTGAACGTGGTGTCCGGGGTGGAGACGATCTGCCGGAAGATCTCGTCCTGCATGACCTGCTCGGCCAGCTTGAGCTGGTCCTTCGCGGTGGACTTGGTATCCGCGTTGAAGCCCGCCGGGTCGGCGTAGGTGGTGTTGGTCATGCCGAACTTGGCCGCGGTGTCGTTCATCTGCTTGACGAACGCGTCCTCGGAGCCGGAGTGGAAACGGGCGAGCAGCCGGGCCACGTTGTTGGCGGACGGCAGCATCAGCAGTTCCAGCGCCTGGTACTCGGTGAGCTCCTGGTTCTCGACGAGGGTCACCCGGGACTCGTCGGCGTTGCCGGACTCCTGCGCGGCCTGCTTGTCGACCTTGATCTTGGGGCCGCTCTCCCCCTTCTTGAGCGGGTACTTCTGCAGGATCAGGTAGGCGTTCATCACCTTGGTGACGCTGGCGATCGGGGCCGGCGTCTCCTGCCCCGAGCTGCCCAGGCTGCCGACGCCGACCACCTCGGCGGCGGACTGGCCCTTGGCCGGCCAGGCGAGGTCCAACTGGTCACCGGCGAAGCTGAAACTGCCCGCGGTCGTCATCCGCATCTTCGGGTCCGGCAGCGGGCGCAGCAGCTGGGCCACCACGAGCACGCCGAGCACCACGGCCAGGAAGGCCGTCCAGATGGTGATCCGCTTGAGCGCGCGGCGCAGCGGCGAGACCGGGCGGGCGTTGAGGGTGGCGAGCACCTCCATCGCCTCGGCGGTGTTCTCCGGCGAGGGCAGCGGCTGGGGCTCCGGCTCGGGCTCGGGCTCCGGCCGGGGCGCCGGCCGCGGCGGCACCTGCTGGGAGGGCAGCGGCTCGGGCCGGGGCAGCGGCGGGACGGGCGGCACCGGGCGCCGGTCCGGTTCGGGCAGCGGTGTCGGCGGAGGGGTGGGGGTGGGGGCCGGCTTCGGGGCGGGCCGGGGCAGCGGTTCGGGGGCCGGGTCCGGCTCCGGCAGCGGAGCGGGCTCCGGGGGCTCGGGGACGGTACCGGCGGCGGGCGCCGCCGCCGGGGCTGCGGGAGTACGGAGCGGCGCGGGCTTCTCCAGCTTCCCGGACCGGCCCGACTGCCCCGCCCCGCCCGGCCGCTGACCGGGCTGCCCGTTCCCGGTCAGTGCGACGGGCGCGGTGGTGTCGGGGGTGTCGGGGGTCTCGGAGGTTCCGAGGGTCCCGGGCGCGTCGGCCTTCCCGGCGGCGGAGGCGGTGGCGTCGTCGGGCGTGTCGGCCTTCCCGGCCTCCGCCCGCTTCGCGCTCTCCGGCTGCTCGGATCCTGCGGGCTTCGCGGCCTTCGCGGCCTTCGCCGCCTCATCGGGCCGGTCGGCTTCGTCGGCTTCGTCGGCTTCACCGTCGGCCGGCTCCGCCGCTGCGGCGGTCCGGATGGCGAGACGCGGGTCGGCGGCGGGCGGCCGCTCGGCGCTCCCCTGCTCGCCGTCGGCCTCCGGCGCGTCCTTCTCCTTCTGTGCGCCGTCGTCGGAGCCGCCCTTGTCCGCGGGCTTGCGCAGCTCGTCCGGCAGTCGCAGCGCGGTGGTCCGGTTGTCCACCGGCAGCCGCAGGGCGGTGGTCCGGTTGTCCACCGGCAGCCGCAGGGCGGTGGTCCGGTCGTCCGTCGGCAGCCGCAGCGTGGTCGTCCGGCTGTCCACATCCCGGACACGGAGCTCCACCGTCGGGCCGCCCTTGGCGCCCGCCTTCGGCGCGTCGACGGAGGAGCCGGCAGCGGTGTCGGCAGAGGTACCAGTAGCGGTGTCGGCAGCGGGCGAGGCGTCAGCGGACGCGTCGGCAGCAACCTCGGTCGAGGCGTCGGCCGAGGGCCGGACAGCCCCGGCTGACTCCCCGGCTGACTCCCCGGCAGCCGCCGCGCCCGCCCGTTCGCGCTCGCGGTCCCGCTCCCGCTCGCCGTCCCTCAGCACCCTGTCGGGGGACTCGCCCACGTATCCCAGCCTCCTCAACGCCCGGCGGGGCACCGGCAGACCCGATTTCGGGAAGCCGACGCCCCGCCCCGTGTACCTGTACAGTCTCCGCCACCGACGGCCGTCCGGCCGCGCACACCCCGCCCGACCGGCGCTTATTGCCGCCGCACGGCCGCAACGCGGTCTGTTCGAGGGTCAGACGCCGGGCCCGAGGCCGCCGGTTCCGCGCCTTCACCGCAAGGTCACGATTCGGAGGCGTACTCGACAAGCCCGTGTGAGAGGCGTCACCCTGTCTCTCATCCACGCGGGGAGGCTTGGATGGGCAAGAGCCGCAGAACTGTTCCCGAGGAACTCTTGCTGCTCGCTTTGGACCCGACCACGGGTACCACGGCGCAGCCGCAGACCCTCGACCTCGGACTCGCCGGGGCCCAGCTCGTCGAGCTGTCCCTGGCCGGACGGATCGTACCGGAGGGTGACCGGATCGCCGTCGTGCTCGCACGGCCGACCGGCGACCCGACCCTCGACCACGCACTGGAACTGCTGCGCCGACGCGGCAGTCCGGTCCGCGCGGCGCACTGGATCGGCGGGCCCCGGCTGGGGCTGCGACAGACGTACCTGGCGCACCTGGAGCGCTGCGGCATGGTCACGGCCGTGCCGGGACAGGTGTGCGGGGTACTGCCGACGACCCGGTACCAGGCGTCCGACGACTGCACCAACGCCGCGATCAAGCAGCGACTGGACACCGCGATCCGCACCGGCGTGCCGCCGGACCCGCGGACGGCCGCGCTCGCGGCCCTCGCCCACTCGGTGGGGCTGGGCAAGCACCTGTACCCGGGCAACGAGGGCCGGTCCTCACGGTCGCGGCTGCGCGATCTGATCCGGTACGACCCGTTGGGCGGGATGGTCGCGCACGCCGTGATGGACGTGCAGAACGGCCTGCCGGCGCAGCAGAACCGTTCATCCCAGGGTTCCGGGGCCACAGCCGGAGCCGGTTCCGGGCGCTCCGGTGCCCGTGCCACGGGCCGGGCCCCGGGCGGGCGGGTCCCCGCACCACGGGTCGGGGTGCGCTGACCCGGACCCCCGGCCCCGTACCGGGCGACAACCCGGACCATACGTCCGACAGGTCGTCCGACGGAGCGCCCGGCAGCGCGCAGCGCACCGTTCGCGCCCCTCGGCGGCGCTGAACGACCTTTCGCACATCTCCGCACCACCAGGACGACCGGTACCACCGGCGCCACCGGCACCGCCGGAGGCACCGGGAACACCGGAAGCACGAGAAGCACCAGGAGCACAGAGGGGCGGTCGCCCCGCGACGCAAGTCGCCCGGCGACCGCCCCTCTGCCGTTCCCGCAGGCCCGTCGGGGCCCACCGCAACTACCGGTTCGAGCCGCCGAGCCGCATTACCACCTGGGGGCTTTCGCTGTCTCACAGACGCGCTTTTCCGATGATCTGTTCTACTGCGCTGCTGTGATTCCCCGGCGCCGACCTGGCCCAAGGTGACATGCTGCTCCAAGTCAGGGGGGTTGGTCCCAATGTCCGAAGTGTTCCGAGGGCTGCCGTTCCAACGATCACCAGAGGTTCGGCCGGAGGTCGACGTGTCCGCGAACATCAATCCCACCGTGCGCCGCCGACGCCTCGGCTCCGAGCTGCGCAAACTCCGCGAGGGCCTGGGCATGACGGCGGAGGAGGTGGCCGGCCGTCTGATGGTCTCCCAGTCGAAGATCAGTCGGCTGGAGAACGGCCGCCGCAGCATCAGCCAGCGCGACGTGCGCGATCTCTGCGACGTGTACAACGTGGCGGACGAGCAGATGCGCGGCAGCCTGATGGAGATGGCCAAGGAGTCCCGCCAGCGCGGCTGGTGGCACGACTTCAACGACATGCCGACCCCGTACAGCGTCTACATCGGGCTGGAGGCCGAGGCCTCCTCGATCCGCGCGTACGAGTCCTCCTTCATCCCCGGCCTGTTGCAGACCGAGCAGTACGCCCAGGCGGTGGTCGAGGGCACCCAGCCGGACACCGACGCGATCGCGGTGCAGCGCCGGGTCCAGGTGCGGATGAAGCGCCAGGAGCGCGTCCACGGCGACAACCAGCTCGGCAGCCTGTGGACCGTCATAGACGAGGCGGCGCTGCGCCGCGAGGTCGGCAGTCGCGAGATCATGGCCCGCCAGCTGCGGCAGATGCTGGAGCTGAGCCTGCGCCCGAACATCACCATCCAGGTGATCCCGTTCTCGCACGGCGCCCACCCCGGCATGACCGGGACATTCTCCCTGCTGGAGTTCCCGGAGTCAGCCGATTCCACGGTTGTCTACTTCGAAGGTGTGACGAGCGATCTCTACCTGGAGAAGGAGGCCGATGTGCGCCGCTATACCGGTCTGTACGACTACCTGAGAGCGGCCGCACTCGGTGTCGCGGAGAGCCGGTCGCTGATAGCCGACATCGAAGAGGGATACCACGAATGAGCACCGCCGCCGAGCACGGAACCCGTTGGCGCAAGAGCAGTCACAGTGGAGGCCAGGGCGCCTGCGTGGAGATCGCCGGACCGGCCGCGGGTGCGGTCGCGGTCCGGGACTCCAAGGACCCGGCCGGTCCGCAGCTGCGCTTCTCCACCCAGGCCTGGAACGCCTTCGCGTCCGCCGCGGCGGCGGGGGCCTTCGGCGAGGTCTGAACGGGATCCGTGCTCGGCCCAGTTGCCCGTAGCGCTGTCCGTCGCCCCGAGCGGCGGCGGTCGGAGCTACGGGCAACTGCCGTTCCGGGGGCCCTCGTCCGTACGGCCGGCGGCCCGTACGACAGCCGCCCGTACGAGAGCGGCCCGTACGACAGCCGCCCGTACGAGAGCGGCCCGTACGACAGCGGCCTGTACGCGAGCGGCCCGCGCGCCGCCGTTCAGTGCCCCGGCGTTCAGTGCGCCACCGGGTAGCGGGTGGCCCAGTCGGCCCCCTCCTGGCTCTGCGGGTCGTGCAGTTCGGTGCCGTGCATCAGCTCCAGGGTGAAGTCGTCGGCGAGTTCGAGGATCGCTCCGCGCCCCTCCAGCCCCGCCACCAGACCCGGCGGTAGCGCGGTGTCGCCGTGCAGCACCCCGAGCAGGTTGCCGCATATCGAGCCGGTGGAGTCGCTGTCCCCGGAGTGGTTGACGGCCAGCAGCAGGCCGGAGCGGACGTCGTGGGCGACCAGCGCGCAGTAGACCCCGATGGCGAGCGCCTCCTCGGCGACCCAGCCCTCCCCCAGGGCCTCGACCCGTTCGGCGGACGGCTCGCCGGCCCGGACCGCGTCCAGCGCAGCGCGCAGCGCGGCGGTGGTCTCCTCGTGCGCGTGCCGTTCGGAGAGCAGGGCCAGCGCCAGGTGCACGCCCTCCTCCAGGGTGCCGCCGCGGGCGACGGCCTGGACGATCACCGCGAAGGCGCCCGCCGCGAGGTAGCCGGTGGGGTGGCCGTGGGTGAGCACCGAGCACTCCACCGCGAGCTGGAACACCAGGCCCGGCTCCCAGGTGGTGAGCAGCCCGAAGGGCGCCGCCCGCACCACCGTGCCGCAGCCCTTGGAGTGCGGGTTCTTGGGCCGGTCCAGGGTGCCGAGGCGCTCGCCGTCCGGGCCGGTGAGGCCGGTCAGGCAGCCCTGGCCGGGGGCGCGCCGGGCGTACAGCCACTCCTCGCGGCCGAGCCAGCCGAGGTCGGGGCGGCGCTCGTCCGGGCCCCAGTCGCGCTGGGTGGCGGCCCAGCGCAGGTAGGCCAGGTGCAGGTCGGTGGGCGGGTGCCAGCTGCCGGTGTCGCGCCGGATGTGGGCGCGGATCAGGCCGTCCACGGTGAACAGGCTGAGCTGGGTGTCGTCGGTGACGGCGCCGGTGCGCCCGTGGGCGGGGAGGTAGCCGGTGACGCCCTGCGGGCCGTGCTGGGCCCGGATCTTCTCCAGCGGCTCGAACTCGACGCCGGCGCCGAGCGCGTCACCGATGGCACCGCCGAGCAGGCAGCCGCGCACCCGGCTGCGGAAGTCCTGCTGCTGGGCTCGTGACCACAGTGGCATCACGACGGGGCGCCTTTCGTCGGGGTCGGGGGCCGCGTGCGACACCACGGCCGCCGACGCGCCCTGGCACTGTACTTCGAAGGTTCGAACGGATCGACGGGATCCCTCGCACTCCGGTGCCGGCCCGCCCACCGCACCCCCACGTGCCCCCCGCGCCCGGCCCGCCGACCGCACCCCGCGCGCCCACACGTCCGGCCCACGTCCGGCCCACGTCCGGCCCGCCGACGGTGCGGCGGGCCGGACGCCCGGCGCCTCAGTCCAGGACCGGCAGCAGCTCCGGCAGGTGCCCGTCCGAGGCGAGCGCCGCCGCCCGCCGCTCGGCGGACACCTCGCCGTAGACGGTGGTGCGCTGGCGGTGCGGGCGGCCGGCGGCCTCGGCGATCGCCTGGAGGTCGCGCACCGACTTGTAGCTGCCGTACGCCGAACCGGCCATCCGCGAGATGGTCTCCTCCATCAGCGTGCCGCCGAGGTCGTTGGCGCCGGAGCGGAGCATCTCGGCCGCGCCCTCGGCGCCCAGCTTGACCCAGCTGGTCTGGATGTTGGGGATGTGCGGGTGCAGCAGCAGCCGGGCCATCGCGACCACGGCGCGGTTGTCCCGGGCGGTCGGGCCGGGGCGGGCGATGCCGGCCAGGTAGACCGGGGCGTTGGTGTGGATGAACGGGAGGGTGACGAACTCGGTGAAGCCGCCGCTGCTGTTGGATTCGAGCGAGCGTTGCTGGATCTCGGCGAGCAGCCGCAGGTGCCCGAGCCAGTGCGCGGGGGTGTCCACGTGCCCGTACATCATGGTGGACGAGGAGCGGATGCCCAGCTCGTGCGCGGTGGTGACCACCTCGACCCAGGTCGCGGCCGGCAGCTTGCCCTTGGTGAGCACCCAGCGGACCTCGTCGTCGAGGATCTCGGCGGCGGTGCCGGGGATGGTGTCCAGGCCGGACTCCTTGGCCCGCTGCAGCCAGTCGCGGATCGACAGGCCCGTCCTGGTGGCCCCGTTGACCACCTCCATCGGGGAGAAGGCGTGCACGTGGATGCCGGGGACCTTCTCCTTCACCGCGCGGGCGATGTCGAAGTAGGCGGTGCCGGGCAGGTCCGGGTGGATGCCGCCCTGCATGCACACCTCGGTGGCGCCCACCTCCCAGGCCTGGGCGGCCCGTTCGGCGACCTGCTCCAGGGAGAGGGTGTAGGCGTCGGCGTCGGTGCGGCGCTGGGCGAAGGCGCAGAAGCGGCAGCCGGTGTAGCAGACGTTGGTGAAGTTGATGTTCCGGGTGACGCAGTAGGTGACCTCCTCGCCGACCGCCGACCGGCGGACGTCGTCGGCGATCCGGCACAGGGCGTCCAGGGCCGGGCCGTCCGCGTGGAAGAGCGCCAGCGCGTGGTCGTCGGTGAGCTTCGTCGGGTCGTCGGCGGCCACCGCCAGCGCCTCGCGCAGGTCCCCGGCGAGGCGCTCGGGCGCGCCCTTGGCCAGCACCTGCTCGCGCAGCACCTCCCAGTCGCCGTACACGTCCTCGAAGTCGGCCCGGCGGTCGCCGGTGCGGCCCTCGGTGTCGACGGCGGTGTGCAGGTCGGTCCGACCGTACGACTCGGGCAGGTCCTCGGGCTCCTGCCAGGGGCGGCCCAGGACGGTCGCGTCCGGGTTGGCCAGGCCGGTGGCCGGGTCGGCCAGGGCGCGGACGTGCGGCAGCACCCGCGGGTCCAGCCAGGGTTCGCCGCGCAGCACGTACTCGGGGTAGACGGCGAGGCGCTCGCGCAGTTCGAAGCCGGCCGCGGCGGAGCGCTCGGCGAGGCGGTCGATCTGCGGCCAGGGGCGCTCGGGGTTGACGTGGTCCGGGGTGAGCGGGGAGACGCCGCCCCAGTCGTCGATGCCCGCGGCGATCAGCCGCTCGTACTCGCCGTCGACCAGGTTCGGCGGCGCCTGGAGGCAGGCGGTCGGGCCGAGCAGGTGCCGGGCGACGGCCACCGTGGCGACCAGTTCGTCCAGTTCGGCGTCGGGCATGCCGCGCATCGCGGTGTCCGGCTTGGCCCGGAAGTTCTGCAGGATCAGTTCCTGGATGCCGTGGTAGGCGCGGGAGACCTTGCGCAGCGCGAACAGCGACTCGGCGCGTTCCTCGTACGTCTCGCCGATGCCGATCAGCAGGCCGCTGGTGAAGGGGACGGAGCTGCGTCCCGCGTCCTCCAGCACCCGCAGCCGGACGGCGGGCTCCTTGTCCGGGGAGCCGAAGTGCGGGCCGCCGGGCTCGCTCCACAGCCGGGTGGCGGTGGTCTCCAGCATCATGCCCATCGAGGCGGAGACGGGCTTGAGGCGCTGGAAGTCCGTCCAGCTCAGCACCCCGGGGTTGAGGTGCGGCAGCAGGCCGGTCTCCTCCAGGATGCGGATGGACATGGCCCGGACGTAGGCGACGGTGTCGTCGTAGCCGTGCGCGTCCAGCCACTCGCGGGCCTCGGGCCAACGGTCCTCGGGCTTGTCGCCGAGGGTGATCAGGGCTTCCTTGCAACCGAGTTCGGCTCCGCGCCGGGCCACCTCCAGCACCTCGTCCGGGGACATGAACATCCCGTGCCCGGCCCGGCGCAGCTTGCCGGGGACGGTGGCGAAGGTGCAGTAGTGGCACTTGTCGCGGCAGAGCCGGGTGAGCGGGATGAACACGCTCTTGGAGTAGGTGATGACGCCGGGGCGGCCGGCCGCCTCCAGGCCGGCGTCGCGCACCCGGGCGGCGCTCGCACACAGGTCGCGCAGGTCCTCGCCTCTGGCCTGGAGCAGTACGGCGGCCTCGGTCGGGTCGAGGGCCACGCCGTCCCGGGCGCGGCGCAGGGCGCGCCGCATGGCGTTCGCGGTCGGAGGGTTGCTTGCGTCCGTTGCGGTTCCGTCCATGGCGCGACCCTACGCCAGGGTGGTACGGCAGGATGACCCAACCCTGAGGCCGTCTCAGGGTCGGCGTACCCCGTCAGGTTCACCTCGAAGTGCCCCTGCAGGGCGATGACGTGGCGGCGGCACCGGCCTCTAATGGAGGAGCACGGCCAATCGCACGGGTTCGTAGAGGAGTTGAGGACGCCATGACCAATGGGACGGCAGGGGAAGACCGTTCGGACGGCGGGGTGCCGTACCGCTCACGGCGGCGCACCATGGTGCGGGTCGGGGTGCCGGTGGCGGTGGTCGCGGTGATCGCCGCCGGGGTCGGGCTGGTGCCGGCGCTGGCCGCCGACTCGCCGCCGGATCTGCCGCAGCTGTCCGCCGAGCAGGTGGTGGCCAAGGTGCTCGGCTCGGACGCCCAGACCCTGTCCGGGACGGTCTCCGTCTCCACCGACCTCGGGGTGCCCAGCCAGCTGCTGGGCGCGGCCGCGGGCGGCCTCGGTGCGGCGGCCGGACACGGCAGCGGGAACGACGGGGGCGGCGCGGGCGCGGACCCGCAGGCCAAGCTGCTCGGCCTGCTCGGCGGCGACCAGACGCTGCGGGTCGCGGTGGACGGCCCGGACCGTCAGCGGGTCGACCTGATGGAGAACATGGCGGGCTACACCCTGGTCCGCAACGGGGACCAGAGCTGGGCCTGGGACAGCTCGACCAACACCGCCCTGCACCTGACCGGGCGTCCGGCCGACCACGCCGGTCACGCCGATCACGCCGGGAAGCCGAAGGCCCCGCTGACCGGGGTGCCGACCACCCCGCAGGAGGCCGCGAAGCAGTTCCTGACCGGAAGCGCCGGCACCACCTCCGTCACGGTCGACGGGACGGCCAACGTGGCCGGGCAGAAGGCCTACCGGCTGAGCGTCAAGCCGACCCAGTCCGGCTCGACGATCTCCGAGGTGCGGATCTCGGTGGCGGCCGACAACGGGGTGCCGCTCGCGGTGGTGGTGAAGTCCACCGACGGCTCCACCGTGCTGGACGTGCACTTCACCGACGTGTCCTTCGCCAAGCCGGCCGCCAAGACCTTCGACTTCACCGTGCCCAAGGGCGCCAAGGTGACGGAGCGGAAGGCGGACGCGGCGGCGAAGAGCGCGCACGGCTCCCGCGACCAGGGCGCCCAGGACGTCCAGGGCTCGGCGGGCGAGCAGGCCAAGGGCCACGACGGCGTGAACGTGATCGGCGAGGGCTGGACGGCCGTGGTCTCCACCCAGCTGCCCGCCGCCGTCGGGGCGCCCGCCGCGGCGCCGAACGCCGACGGGCGGCAGGGCAAGCACCAGAGCCGGTCGGTGAACCCGCAGGCGCTGGTGAAGTCGCTCGGCAAGCCGGTCGGCGGCGGCACCCTGATCAGCACCAAGGTCGTCAACGTCCTACTCACCGACGACGGCCGGGTCTTCGCCGGTGCGGTGACCCTGTCGGTCCTCCAGCACGCCGCCGGGGTGAACTGACGAATGACCGACGCTCCCGTAACGGGGGACGTTACGGAGTCGGCCGGGGGTCCGGGCGCCGCGTCGCGCCCGGCCCCCGCTCCTTCCGCTCCTCCGGCCTCCCACACCGACCGCACCGACCGCACCGACCGCACCGACCGCACCGACGACGTGATCAGGACCCGCGGCCTGACCAAGCGCTTCCGCGGCGGCCAACTCGCCGTCGACGGCCTGGACCTGGCCGTACCGCGCGGCTCCGTGTTCGGCTTCCTCGGCCCCAACGGCTCCGGCAAGACCACCACCATCCGGATGCTGATGGGCCTGATCGCCCCCACCTCCGGCGCGGCCACCGTGCTCGGCGAGTCGATGCCGCAGTCCGTCGCCACCGTGCTGCCCCGGGTGGGCGCGCTGATCGAGGGCCCGGCGCTGTACGGCTTCCTCTCCGGCCGGGACAACCTGGTCCGCTTCGACGCGGCCGACCCGACCGCCGACCCGCGCACCCGCCGGCAGCGGGTGGAGACCGCGCTGGAGCGGGTCGGCCTGAGCGCCGCCGCCGGGAAGAAGGCCCGCGCCTACTCGCTCGGCATGAAGCAGCGGCTGGGCCTGGCCTCGGCGCTGTTGCAGCCGCGCGAGCTGCTGGTGCTGGACGAGCCGACCAACGGGCTGGACCCGCAGGGCATGCGGGAGATCCGGGCACTGGTGCGGGAGGTCGCGGCGGAGGGCACCACCGTGTTCCTCTCGTCGCACCTGCTGGACGAGATCGAGCAGGTCTGCACCCACGCGGCCGTGATGTCCCGGGGCCGGCTGGTCGTCCAGGGCACCGTGGCCGAGCTGGCCGCCCGGGCCCAGGGCCGGCTGGTGGTCCGCACCCCCGACGTGGCGCAGGCCGCCGAGGTGCTGGCCGCCCACCAGGTGGGCGCGCTGGTGCCCGGCGAGGGCCGGGTCGACGGCGAGCTGGGCGGGAGCGGCGAAGAGGCGCTGCCCAAGCTGTGTGCGGCGCTGGTCGAGGCCGGGGTCCGGGTGCACGGGTTCGGGCTGGAGCGGGGCACGTTGGAGGACGCCTTCGTGGCGCTGACCGGGGAGGGCTTCGATGTCGCGGGCTGAGGCTTCGGCGGCCGGGACGGCCACGGGCGGAACGACGACGGCGGACGGGACAACAGCGGACGGGACGGCGGCGGACGGAGCGGCCCCGGCCGGGACGGTGCTGCTCGCCGGACGGCGGCCGCAGACCGCGTCCGGCTTCCTGGCGCTGTTCCGCAACGAGCTGCACCTGACCTTCCGCCGGATGCGCACCAAGGTGCTGCTGGGCATCCTGGCGGCGCTGCCGGTCCTGATCGGGGTGATCGTCAAGCTCAACACCGACAGTCCGCGCGGCGGTGGCGGCGGTGCGCCGAGCTTCATCGCGCAGACCACCCAGAACGGCCTGTTCCTGGTGTTCACCGCGCTGGCGGTGGCCCTGCCGGTCTTCCTGCCGATGACGGTCGGCGTGGTCGCCGGGGACTCGGTGGCGGGCGAGGCGGCCACCGGGACGCTGCGCTACCTGCTGGTCGCCCCCGCCGGGCGGACCAGGCTGCTGGCCGCCAAGTTCACCGCCGGGCTGGTGTTCTGCCTGGCCGCCACCGCGGCGGTCGCGGTGACGGCGCTGGCCACCGGCGCCACCCTGTTCCCGCTCGGCGAGGTCACCCTGATCTCCGGGGACACCATCGGCTTCGGCGACGCCCTGCTGCGGGCGGTGCTGGTGGCCGGGGTGGTGGCCGCCTCCCTGGCCGGGCTGGTGGCGATCGGGCTGTTCGTCTCCACCCTCACCGGCAGCGGCATCGCGGCGATGGCCGCGACCGTCGGGCTGGTGATCACGGTGCAGATCCTGGACGCCTTCCCGCAGCTGGACGCGGTCCGGCCGTTCCTGTTCACCCACTACTGGATGAGCTTCTCGGACCTGCTGCGCGAGCCGATGTACTGGGACGGCGTGTGGAAGGACCTCGGCCTCCAGGCCGCCTACGTCGCCGTGTTCGGCTCGGCGGCCTGGGCCCGGTTCACCAGCCGCGACATCAGCGCCTGACGGGTTCCTTGGCCGCCCCCGCCGGGGCGGGCCGCGGCACGGTCGCGGTCCGCCCGGCCCGGTCCGCCCGCACCTGGCGCAGCGCGTCCCAGGTGAGCAGCGCGAGCGCGGCCCACACCAGGGCGAAGCCGGCCCAGCGCGCGGGCGGCATCGACTCGTGGAACACCGCGACGCCGATCAGGAACTGGAACACCGGCGCCAGGTACTGCAGCAGGCCGAGCACCGTCAGCGGCACCCGGACGGCGGCCGCGCCGAAGAACAGCAGCGGGACGGCGGTGATCACCCCGCTGACCACCAGCAGCGCGGAGTGCCCCCAGCCGTACGAGCCGGCCACGGTGTGCCCGAAGGTGCCGCGCCCGCTGAGCTCCAGGTAGACGAGGTAGCCGAGGGCGAAGGGGAACATGAAGGCGCTCTCCGCGGCCAGGCTCTCCAGCCCGCTCAGCCCGACCTGCTTCTTCAACAGGCCGTAGGTGGCGAAGGAGAGCGCCAGGGTGAGCGCGACCCAGGGCAGCTGACCGTAGGCGGCGGTGAGCACCGCGACGGCGGCGGCGCCGATGCCGACGGCCGTCCACTGCACGGTGCGCAGCCGTTCCTTGAGCACCAGGACGCCGAAGCCGATGGTGACCAGGGGGTTGATGAAGTAGCCGAGGCTGGTCTCCACCACGTGGCCGTTGTTGACGGCCCAGATGTAGACGCCCCAGTTGACGGAGATCACGGTGGCCGCACCGGCCAGCATGGCGAGCCGGCGGGGCTGGCGCAGCAGCGGGCGTATCCAGCTCCAGTGCCGCTGGGCGACCAGCATCAGCACCACCGCGACCAGCGACCAGACCATCCGGTTGGCGAGGATGTCGTCGGCGGCGCCGGGCTCCAGCAGCGGCCAGAACAGGGGGAAGATCCCCCAGATCCCGTAGGCCGCCATGCCGTACCAGAGGCCTCGGCCGCTGTTCTGCTGGGTCGTCTGTGGCATGGCCGAGTGCCCTCCCGCGCGCGCGAATATCGATGCGACGGTAGCGGGCGGGAGGGCAGGCTGTCATCTCCGTTTCCGGATTTTGGTCATGACATTGCCTGAATGCTGGACGGCTCCGGCGACCGCGCCGGTCAGGCGCCGGTCGCCGGGCTGCTCAGGCGCCGGCCGACCGCGCTGGTCAGGCGCCCGCCAGCGCCTCGCGGACGGACCGCGCCAGCGGGGTGGTCGGGCGGCCGAGCAGCCGGGCCAGGTCGCCCGGGGTGCCGGCCAGCTCGCCGCGCGCGATGCCCGCGTCCACGTCGACCAGCGCCTCCGCGAAGCCCTGCGGCAGGCCCGCGCCGACCAGGGCCGCCAGGTGTTCGGCCGGGGTGACGTCGCGGTGCACGACCGGCTTGCCGGAGGCCTGCGCCAGCTCGGTGGCCAGCTCGGGCAGGCTCCAGGCGGTGTCGCCGCTCAGCTCGTACACCCGGCCCCGCTCGCCCGCCCCCTCACCCGTGTCGTCGCTCCCACCCCCGCCCAGCAGCACGGCGACCGCCGCGTCGGCGTAGTCCCGGCGCGGGGCGGTGGCCACCCGGCCCTCCCCGGCGCTGCCGAGCACCACCCCGCGCCCGACCGTGCCGGCCGCGTCGCCCAGGTAGTTCTCGGTGTACCAGCCGTTGCGCAGGAAGGCGTACGGGAGGCCGGAGGCGAGGATCAGCTCCTCGGTGGCCCGGTGCTCGTCGGCCAGCCGGAAGGTGGCCGCGGCCGGGATGCTGGTGTAGGCGAGCAGGGCGACCCCGGCCGCCCGCGCGGCCTCGACCACGGCCCGGTGCTGCGGGATCCGGCGGCCGACCTCGCTGCCCGAGATCAGCAGCACCCGGTCCCCGGCGGCGAAGGCGCCGGCCAGGCTCTCCGGCCGGTCGTAGTCGACCACCCGGACGTCGACCCCGCGCGCGGCCAGGTCGGCCGCCTTTCCGGCGGAGCGGACGGCGACCGCCACCTCGCCCGCGGGGACCTGCGACAGCAGGCCTTCGACGACAAGGCGGCCGAGCTGGCCGGTGGCTCCGGTGACGACGTACATGGGGTGCTCCTCTGGACGGGTTCTGACCTCGACACTCACCCTAGGACCGGCACTAACCTTTCGAAAGTACGCACTTCGAAGTAGGGTACTGACATGAAGGTGAGCAGCATGCGGATGGTGGGCGGGGCGCCGGTCGACGCGGTGCCGCCCCCGGCGAACGTCTTCGACCGGATGTGCCCGTCCCGGGGCGTGCTGGAGCACGTCACCAGCCGCTGGGGCGTGCTCGTCCTCGGCGCGCTGCGCGAGCGCGGCTACCGGTTCAGCGAACTGCGGCGGCAGGTCTCGGGGGTCAGCGAGAAGATGCTCGCCCAGACCCTCCAGACGCTGGAGCGGGACGGCTTCGTGCTGCGCGAGGCGCACCCGGTGATCCCGCCCAGGGTCGACTACAGCCTCACCCCGCTCGGGCGGGAGGCGGCGGAGCTGGTCGCGGCGCTCGCCCACTGGTCGGAGCGGCGGGTGGCCGCCGTGGTCGCAGCGCGCGAGGAGTACGACGGGCGGGCTACCGCTCCCTGATCAGGGCCTCCAGCCCGTCCAGCACCCGGGCCAGGCCGAAGGCGTACGCGTGGCCCGGGTCGTACGCGCCGCCGTGCGCCGCGCCCGCCGCGGCGCCCACCCTGGCCGCCACCGGGTGGCGCTCCGCCCACGGGAGGCGGCGGCTACCGTCTCCCCCATGACCAGCCCTCAGCCGCTTCCCGGCACGGACACCACCCAGGTCCTCCGCCCCCGGGTCACCTGCCGGCGCTGTCACCGGCCACTGCACGACCCGGAGTCGCGGATGCTCCGGCTCGGGCCGGAGTGCCGGGACCCGGCGGAGCGGGTCGCCCGGTTCGACGTGGACCAGGAGACCCTGCCGGGCGTGTAGGCCGCCGGCCGGGACCCGTGACGGGCCGGGGACCGGTGCTAGGAGCGGCCGAAGAGGCGGCGGAGCAGACCGGGGCGGGACCGCCCCGACTCCGCCGACCGTTGCCGTTGCCGCTGCCGCTGCGGGGGTTCGGGCACCGCCGGGCCGGACGCGTCGGCGTCCCCGGGGCGCTCAGCAGCCTCAGGACCCTCGCCACCCTCAGGGCCCTCGGCGTCCTCCGGTCCCTTCGCGTCCTCGGCCTCCTCGGCCTCCTCGCCGTCCCGAGCGTCCCGGGCGTCCCGGGCGTCCCGGGCGTCGGCCTCCGCCAGCAGCTGCCGGGCGAGCTCGCGGTCGGACCGCTCCACCCACGGCGCGGCCAGCACCAGGGCGCAGTACGAGCGCAGGATCGTCACCACCCGGCTGCGGCTCGCCCGGGCGCTGTAGTGCAGCCGCTGCCGCAGCAGTGCGGCGATGTCGGCGCGGGCGGCGGGGTGGGTCCAGCCGATCGCGACCAGGGCGAAGCCGGCCGCCTCGACCACCCAGTCCTCCGGGCCGAGCAGCAGGTCGCGCAGCACCCGGCGCCGTTCGGAGCCCTCCCAGGGCTGGTCGGTGCGGTGGTGGGCGATGCCGAGGCAGGCGAAGGCCTGGACGGCGCGCACCCACAGCTCGGGCTGGTGGGCGAGCAGCGCGCGGCCGAGGTCGTCCTCGCGCGGCAGTGGCGGGTGGACCAGCACGCCGAGCAGCTCGTCCAGCGGGAGCCCGGCCAGCCGGACGGCGTGGTCGTAGGCGGCGGGGACGGTCGGCCAGACGATCTCGGCCGTGGCGCGCACGAGGTCGGCGCTCGCCGGGGCGGGCGCGGCGACGGCCGGGCGCGGGTCGGTGCCGTCCCAGGCCCAGATCCGGGTGGTGGGCTCGGTCAGCGGCAGCCGGGGGTCGGGCTCGCCAACGGAGCGGTAGGACACCGTGGAGCGCGGCAGCGCGAGGTGCACGGCCAGCACCGAGCTGGGCGGCTCGACGGCGGAGGCGGTGCAGTCGACCTCGGTGTCGCGGCCGGCGCCGGACGAACCGAGCACCTGGTGCAGCACGTTGACGGTCGCCTCGGTGGTGCCGGAGACCATGCCGAGCCAGGGCTCCCGGTGGCTGAGCCGCTCCAGCAGGTCCTGGGCGTAGGCGTGGTCGGGGTGGTCCCGGTGGTGGTCGGCGAGGGCGAGCAGGTGGACCGCCTCGCCGTCGACGGCGTGCCGCAGCCCGTACAGGGCGGGGCCGGCCTTGGGGTGCCCGGGTTCGGCGGCGAGGACCCGCTCCAGCCAGGGCAGGCCCTCGGCGGGCCGGCCGAGGACGCCGTACAGCTCGGCGACGTCCACGGCGAGGTAGCCGCTGGAGTTGCCCTCGGCCGGTGCGACCCGGGCCAGTTCGGCCTCCCAGACGGCGAGCGCGTGCTCGGGGCGGCCGTCGGCGCGCAGGGCGTTGCCGAGCATCACGGCGGGCAGGTAGTCGGGGGCCAGCCGGTGGGCCCGCTCGGCGAGTTCGACGGCGCGGGCGGTGGCGCCGAAGCGGCGGGTCAGGCCGGAGGCCATCGCCAGCAGCAGCGGGTGGTCGGGGTGGCGGGCCACCACGGCCCGCAGGAAGCGCTCGAAGGGTCTCACGGCGTCGGCGAGTTCGGCGGGCAGCGGGTCCGGCAGCGCACCGGCGGCGCGGGCCACCGCCTGGGCGACGGCGTCCGGGTCGACCAGGGTGGGCAGGTCTTCGCGGGCGAGCCAGGCGGTGTGCGCCCAGGGGCGGGCCGGCTCGTACTGGATCGCCGAGGCGAGCAGGCCGACGGCGGTGTCCCAGTCCCCGGCGGCGGCCTCCACGTGGGCGCGGCAGACGACCGTGCCCAGGTAGACCTCGCCGTCCAGCGGGAACAGCTCGCGGGCCGCGGCGGGGCCGCCGGTGGCGGCGCACAACTCGGCCAGGGCCTCGTGCAGTTCGGGCAGCTGGGGGTCGGCGAGGATGGCGTCGGCGAGGTGGTCGGCGGCGTGGCCGAGGTCGCCGGAGTCGATCGCCAGCCGGGCGACGGCCACCTCGCCCTCGGCCGCCAGCCGTTCGTCGCCGTCGTCGTCGGTGTGCGCCATGCCCTGTCCCCCGGTCGCGGTCGCGCGGTGTTCGCTGGTTCCTCGGTCCTCGTGCGCGGACGAGGCTATCCGGTGCGTATGACTGGCGGATGATCACCCCGCGATGGGCGCGGCGGACAACTGCCCCGTCGGACAAGACCCTTACCAGTGGTTCAGACCTGAGAAGGGTCCGGCTCCGGGGCAGCGGCCACCACGATGACTCCGGTGCTTCGTCCCGGGGCAAAAGCGTTCGCGCCCGCCACGCCGCGGCTGCCACCATGCGGGCGTGACGACGCTCTTCCTGATGGTCGGGCTGCCCGGCGCCGGAAAGACGACCCTGGCACGCCGACTCGCCGCGGAGCACCGGGCGGTCCGGCTGAGCCCGGACGAGTGGATGCTCCCGCTGTTCGGCACGGCCGAGGCGGAGGGCAAGCGGGACGTGCTGGAGGGCCGCCTGCTCTCGCTCGGCCTGGAGGCGCTGCGCGCGGGCACCGACGTCGTCGTCGACTTCGGCTGCTGGGGGCGCGACGAACGCTCCGCGATCCGCTGGCTGGCGGCCGCGGCCGGGGCGTCCTGCCGACTCCTCTACCTCCCGGTGGACGTGCACACCCAGCGCGCCCGGATCGCCCACCGCTGGGCCGCGACCCCGGACGAGACCTTCCCGATGACCGAGGCCGACATCCTCGACGGCCGCGCCCACTTCGAGGAGCCCGACCCCGCCGAGCTGGCCGGCCACCACCTCGACCCGCCCCCGGCCCCCTGGCCCGACTGGCACGCCTGGGCCGCCGCCCGCTGGCCGTCCTTCGCCTGACGGGCCCGGCCCGTCTGTGGAGCGGGAGGTCGGACCGGCCGACTTCCCGTTCCGGGCATCAGCCGATCGAGTGAACGGTGTCAGTGGCGTCTGCTGGACTGCACGCAGGACCGAGACGAGGAGGTGGCAGCCGGGATGGGTGTGCTGACCGACTACTTCCGCGCACCTGACGCGGAGGCCGTGGTGCGGGCGTTGGACGCGGCCGACGGCTCACTGGCCGCCGTCCGCGCGGACTTCGACGTGGTCGAGGCCAAGCGGATCGACCCGGGCGTCGTGCTGGCGCAGCTCGTCGCGGCGATCCGGGCGGAGCCGTGGCGGGTCGACCTCGTGGAGGACACGCCGATCTGGCCGACCACCCCGCGCCCCGGCCCGGACGGGCCCCGGGGCGAGGACGATCCGTGGGCGACCGGCCCGTGGGCGTTCGAACTCGACGACGCGACCCGCGACACTCTCGCCGAGCTGCCCGACGAGCGGATACCGGAGGCCGTCCGGCAGTGGGCGGAGGCGGAGGAGTGGGGTGGGGTGGATCCGGCGGATCTCGCCCCACTGGCCGGGGAGTTGATCGCCCTCGCCCGCCGGGCGCGGGCGGCGGGCGAACGGCTGTACTGCTGGATCTGCCTGTAGCGGGGCGGTCCTGCCCTCAGCGGGTGATCGGGGCGGCTCCGGTCGCGGCGAGGGAGACGTCCCAGAGGCGGGCCGCCGAACCGGGGTCGAGGGCGTACGCGCGGACGCCGCCGTCGTCCATCGGCTCCCCGGGTGCGGCGACGCGGGCGACCTCGCAGTCCTCCAGGTAGAGCCCGCCGCGGCCGTCGAGGAGCGGGGAGGTCGCCGCCCACAGGCCGGTGGCGGCGCCCTGGGAGGGGGACTTGAAGTCCGCCCCGACGACCACGCCCCGCTCGTCCACCCAGCCGCGGTCGACCTGCTCCCGGAGCGTCAGCTCCCGCTGGAGGCCGGTGATGACCTTGCCGGGGTGGAGCGCGAAGGCCCGGACGCCGTCCGCCCGCCCGAGCACGTCGAGGTGCGCAGCGAACAGCACGTTGGCGGTCTTGGACTGGCCGTACGCGAGCCACTTGTCGTACCCGTGGTGGAAGTGCGGGTCGTGCCACCGGATGTCGGTGAGGGCGTGCCCGGCCGAGCTGTTGACGACCACCCGGGCCCCGCGCGCCGCGAGCAACGGGTGGAGCGCGCGGGCGAGCGCGAAGTGTCCGAGGTGGTTGGCGGTGAACTGCCCCTCCCAGCCCGGCCCGACGCGCCGCTCCGGGGTGGCCATCACCCCGGCGACGGCGAACAGCAGGTCGATGTGCCGGGTGGCCCCGGCGATCAGCTCGGCGGCGGCGCGCACGCTGTCGAGGTCGGTGAGGTCCGCCGGAACGACCTCGCAGCCGTCGAGGTGGCGCAGCGCGTCGCGGGCGGGCTCCGGCCGGCGGGCCGGCACGATCACCCGGGCGCCGGCCGCGCTCAGGGCCCGTACGGTCTCCAGGCCGAGGCCGGAGGCGCCGCCGGTCACGACGGCGGTCCGGCCGGAGAGGTCGAGGCCGGCCATGACGGCCTCGGCGGTGCTGGTGGCGCAGAAGGGCGAGCCGAGCGGCTGCTGTTCGTCGGTGGTCATGGCGAGGACGGTAGGAGCTGGAGTGCGGTCCAGCTCAAGTCCGTCGCCTCCGAACTAGGCTGGGCGCCATGGCGGGTGACGGGAACGGGGACGGGGACAGGGACGGGAACGGGGACGGCGCGGCGGAGCTGGGCATCGGCGAGGTGGCGGAGCGGACCGGGCTCAGCGTGGACGCCCTGCGCTTCTACGAGCGCGAGCGCCTGCTGGTCGAGCCGGTCCGGCGCACCGCGGGCGGCCGTCGGCGCTACGGCGCGTTCGACGTGGAGTGGCTGCGGATCTGCGTCAAGCTGCGCGAGTCCGGCATGCCGCTCGCCGAGCTGCGGCGCTTCGCCGAGCTGGTGCGACGGGGCCCGGGCAACGAGGCCGAGCGGCTGCGCCTGCTCGACGCCCACCAGCAGCGCGTCGACGAGCGGATCCGGGCGTTGGAGGAGTGCCGCTCGGTGATCGCCCGGAAGACCGCCGTCTACGCCGAGCACCTCGCGCGCGGCGAGGCCACCGGCCTCTGGGACCCGACCGTCCGCCCGGGCCGGCCGCCCGCTACGGGAGCACCGGGAGTGCCGGAAGGGCCGGGAGCACCAGGGGCACCGGGAGCGTTGGAGGTGACGGAAGAATCGGCGGAGCCGGAACGCTGGACGGCGGGGGATCTCGCCTCGGCCTTCGCACCCGAACGGTAGGACGGTAGGACGGTAGGGACTGTGGCAACGACGAACGCTCCGATCGAGTGGGCCGGCGACCGGGTGTCCTTCCGGCCCGCCGCCCCGGCGGACACCGGCGAGGTGCTGGAGGTGCTGGACGAGGCGGCCGGCTGGCTGGGCGGGCGCGGTATCCGCCAGTGGCCGGACCGCTTCCCGCCCGGGTGGGTGGCCGCGGCGATCGAACGCGGCGAGACCTGGCTGGTGGACGTCGGCGACAAGACCGCCGGAACGGTCACCCTGGACTGGGCCGACGACCTGTGGGCGGATGTCGGCGGCACGGCCGGCTACGTGCACCGGCTCGCCGTCCGCCGGTCGGCCCGCGGCCTGGGCGCGGTGATCCTCGCCTGGGCCGAGGACCGCGCCCGCGAGCGCGGCGCGGCCGCCCTCCGCCTGGACTGCGTCTCCCACAACCGCTCGCTGCGCGACTACTACGAGCGCCGCGGCTTCACCCACCGCGGCGACGCCCGCTGGCTCGGCCTGCCGGGACAGCCGAAGGAGGACGTCCCGGTGCTCTGGATGAGCCGCTACGAGCGCCCGGTCGCCGACCCCCGGACCTGAATATTTCAGGGCAAGAAATATTCAGGTCCTCGACCGCGTTGGCACCACCGCAGGCGCGGAGGGACCGCGCGGAAGCAGAAGGAGTGCGGCGCCGTGCGCGTGGAGATCTGGAGCGACATCAACTGTCCGTGGTGCTACATCGGCAAGGCCCGGTTCGAGCGGGCCCTGGCGGCGTTCCCGCACCGCGACGAGGTGGAGGTCGTCCACCGCTCGTTCGAGCTGGACCCGCACGCGCCGGACGCGGCCCGGCCGGTGATCCCGCTGCTCGCCACCAAGTACGGGATGAGCCTGGAGCAGGCCGAGGCCGCGGAGGCCCGGATCGCCGAGAACGCGCGCGGCGAGGGACTGCCGTACCTGGACGAGGGCCGGGACGCCGCGAACTCCTTCGACATGCACCGGCTGCTGCACTTCGCCGCCGAGCACGGCCGGCAGGCCGAGCTGCTGGACGCGCTGTACCGGGCGAACTTCGCCGAGGAGCGCTCCGCCTTCGACCCCGGGCGGCTGGTCGAGCTGGCCGTCGAGGCCGGACTGGACGGCGGGGCGGCGGCCGCCGTGCTGGCCGACCCGGAGGCGTACGCCGAGGCGGTGCGCGAGGACGAGGCGACGGCGAGCGCCATGGGGGCGACGGGCGTTCCCTTCTTCGTCCTCGACCGGCGGCTCGGGGTGTCCGGCGCCCAGCCCGCCGAGACCTTCACCATGGCGCTGGAGCAGGCCTGGGCGAGCCGGGTGCCGGCCCCGCTGGTCCAGGTCGGCACGCCCGGCGAGGCCGAGGCCTGCGGGCCGGACGGCTGCGAGCTGCCGCAGCGCTGACCGCCGTCCACTGACCGCCGAGGGCCGAGGGCAGACCGTCAGCCGGTCTTGCCGATGGTCTGGGTCAGCCAGGTGAACACCGACGGCACCAGCGGCTGCCAGGTGGAGGTCAGGTGCGGGCCGTTGACCTCCACCGGGGTGACCACCGTCGGCGCCTTGGCGTTCTTCTGGAGCGCCAGGGCGTCCTCGAGGCCGTCGCCCTTCTTGCCCGTCGCGTACAGGGCGACGTTGGGCGGCGTCTGCGCGTGCTGGAGCAGGTAGACCGGGTTGGAGACCTCGCGCAGGTGCGCGTCCTTGGCGGTCAGCGAGTCGGACTCGCCCATCGGGTCGTTGTAGCCGGACAGGCTGACGCCCGCGTGGAACCGGTTCGGGTGCCCCAGCGCGAGCCGGACGGCGCAGTGCGCGCCCGCCGAGTAGCCGGCCACCCCCCAGTGCTCCGGGCCCGGCTCGGCGCGGAAGTTGTCCAGCACCATCTGCGGCACGTCGCGCGCCAGCCAGGTCTCGGCGTTGACCTTGCCCGGCACGTCCGCGCAGCCGGTGTCGACGTGGCTGCCCAGCAGCACCACCCGCGGCGAGACCAGGATGAACGGCGCGACCTGCCCCGACTTCATCAACGGCCCCAGCTGCTTGGAGACGTTCATGCTGCCGAACCAGGCGCTGGACGAACCGGGGAAGCCCGCGAGCAGTTCGACCACCGGGAACTTCTTGTCCTTGTAGGCCGGGTCGTCGTACTGCGGCGGCGTCCAGACCAGCACCTCGCCGTCCACCCCGGACACCCGGCCCTTGAGCTGGGTCGTCCGCACGTCCTTCGGCACGGCGTTGTCGTCCACCGGCCCGAACTGCTGCACCACCTTGGGCTGGTCGGGCGCGTTCGCCGCCGCCGTGGCGTCCGCCGGGGGCGGGACGGGCACGGCGCGCACGTGGTTGCCGGTGCCGAGCAGGTCGTCCCAGCTGCCGTACAGCTGGTTGTCGTTGTTCACCAGCACGAACACCAGCGTCACCGCCGTGACCTGGGCGAAGGCCACCATCAGCAGCCGCGCCCCGAACCGCAGGGCCTGTGGGCCGCGCACCCGGTTCCACAGGTACATCAGCAGGCCCACGGAGAGCGGGACGAGGAGCAGCGCGAGGACGAGGAACGGCGTGCCGGTGAGCTTCACACCTGCTGAAACGGAGGGCGACGGGTGTTCGGTTGCACCTGGACGGTACGGAATCACTCAGCAGGGCTCGCCGGTCCGTCCGTTCCTCGTCGACCGGACCGGCTTCCAGTTGCTGTCGCCGGCCGCACGGCCCTTGACCTCGCCCGGGAACGGCCGGCCGCCGGGCCGACGGGGGCGTTCATCGGTTGTCTACCGCCCTGCGCCATGATCGTTCCATGAGGCGCCCCGGGGGATCACGGGCGCGAGGTACGAGAAGAGGCACACGGGGACATGAAGACGAAGAAGACCGTGCGGCACATGGCCATGGCCGCGGCGGCCGGTGCGCTGGCGCTGGCCGGGACGATGGTGTCGGCGGGGACCGCGCAGGCGGACGACAGTGTGGGGATGGACGAGCCCGGGGTCCTCTACCAGGGGGACCGCCTCACCGCCGGTGACACCAGCCTGATCATGCAGGGCGACGGCAACCTCGTCCTCTACCGGGGCGTCCCGAGCGCCCCCACCCCCGTCTGGGTCGCCCCGAAGACCCTCGGCTGCGGTTTCAAGGCGATCATGCAGGGCGACGGCAACTTCGTCGTCTACAACGCCTACAACCAGCCCTGCTGGGCCAGCAACACCTTCAAGTCGAACCCCGCCGGCAAGGCCACGCTGGTGGTCGCCAACAAGGGCGGGCTCGCGATCGCCCTCACCAACCCGCCCTCCCACGGCGTCGAGTGGGCGAGCCTGCGCAGCTCCGACCTGTACTGACGCCGGGCCCCGCCGCTCACCCCCACCGCTCACCCCCCCGCCCGCCGGCCCAGCGCGCGGGCGAGGCGCGGCGCGCGGGTGAGGCGCGGCGCGCGGGCGTTCAGCACGGATGGACCACGGGCACCGAAGACACCGAAGGAAGACACGGGACATGAGGACGAAGAAGACCCTCCGCCACGCGGCGCTGGCCGCCGCGACCGCCGCGCTCGCCCTGGCCGGGACGGTGGCCACCACCGGCACCGCCCAGGCGGCGCTCGAACAGGGCAACGGCTACAAGGCGATCTACGACGACGAGCCGCTCTACCCGGGCTGGCACCTCGACTCCCTGACCACGCGCGTCATCATGCAGCCCGACGGCAACTTCGTCGTCTACCAGAACGACGGCAGCGGGCAGTTCACCAAGGTCACCTATGCCAGCAACACCGTCGGCTGCGGCTACAAGGCCGTCATGCAGTCCGACGGCAACCTCGTGGTCTACTCCGCCAACGGCGGCGTCTGCTGGTCCCTCGGCACGGCCGGCCACCCGCACGCCAAGCTGATGGTCTTCGACGCCGGCCGCTCCGGCGTCCACTGGAACGGCGGCATCATCCCCCGCAGCAGCACCGGCGGCGACTCCAACACCGTTCCCCTCTCCTCCGACCTGTACTGAGGCCGCTGAGGCGGGCTCACCCCCGCCCCGCGAACCACCGCACCAGGTCGGCCACCGACCACTGCGGGCGGGCCGCCAGCCGGGTCGCCGCCGTCCGCAGCAGGACGGGCAGGTACCCGCAGAGCGCGGCCAGCCCCGCCACCGCGTCCGGCTCGCGGCGGATCCGCTCCGCGCCCACGATCCGGGCCAGCAACTCATAGGCGTCGTGCGGCTCCAGCGGTCCCACCGCGAGCCGCACGGCGCAGCCGGGCAGCGCCCCGGGCTCGGCCCCCGCCACCACCACGGCGCAGCCCGGCACCTCCGGGAGCAGCAGCCCCGGGTCGGCCACCCCGTCCAGCACCACCAGCACCCGCCGCCCGGCGAGCAGTTCGCGGTAGCGCGCGCTGAGTTCGCCGACCCCCGCGCCGTCGCCGGGCCGCTCCCCCAGGGCGCGCAGGAAGCCCGCCAGCACCGCGCCGGCCTCCCCGCCGGCCGCGTACAACTGCCCGTCCGGGAAGGCGTCCTGCACCGTGTGCGCGACGTGCACGGCCAGCGCCGAGGCCCCGCTGCCGGACGGCCCCGACAACCCCACCACCGGCGAGCCGCCCGCCCGCAGCGCCCGCTCCGCCTCCCCCAGCAGCCCCGCCCGACCGACCAGGTCGGGAATGTCCGGCGGCAGCTGGCACGGCCGGGGCAGCGCCCGGGCCGCCGCCGGCGGCTCCCCGCCCCGGACCCGTTCGGCCAGCTCCGCCACCGCGGCCCCCGGTTCGAGGCCCAGCTCCCGGTCCAGCCGCTCCCGCAGCTCCTCGTACGCCGCCAGCGCCTGCTCGGAACGGCCGCAGCGGTGCAGCGCCAGCAGGTGCAGCCGGTGCGCCTCCTCGTCCAGCGGGTACGCCCGCGCCAGTTCGCCCAGCGGCTCCAGCGCCTGCTCGTGGCCGCCGAGCGCGAGGTCCAGGTCGTACCGCACCTTGAGCGCCGCCAGCCGCCCGGCCGCGAGCCGCTCCCGGGCCCGCTCGGCGAGCGGACCGGGTACGCCGTCCAGCGCCCGCGGCCCCTCCCAGGCGTCGAGCGCCCCGACCAGCAACTCCCGCGCTCGCAGCGGATCCCGGTGACGCAGCGCGACGGCCTCGGCCACCGCGGCCTCGTACCGGAACAGGTCCACCGCGTCCCGCGGCACCGACAACCGGTACCCGCCGGCCGCCGCGACCAGCAGCCCGGGCGCGTCCAGGGCCCGCCGCAACCGGTGTGCGTGGGTGCCGATCTGGCCCACCGGATCCTTCGGCCAGTGCGCGTCGTCCTCGCCCCACACGCCCTCGACCAGCCGATCCGTCGACACCAGCTCCCCGGGGGCGAGCAGCAGCGCCGCCAGCACCGCACGCTGCTGCGGTCTGCCGAGGTCGGCCTCACGGCCCTCGCACCGGGCGCGCAACGGCCCCAGCACGCGGAAATCGAGCTCCACTCCCCACCCTCTCGGAATTCCGGCGTCCGGGGCACAATCTGTGAACAGAGCATAGAAGCCGGGACTTGGGGGCGCCGCCGTCCGGACGGAAGTGGCGAGAATCCGGCACGGGACGAATCAGGAAACGGGACGACATGGTGGACATCGGGGGGACCGGACTGCGCTTCGCGCTGCTCGGCCCGCTACGGGCCTGGTACGGGACGGAAGAGGTGGAGCTCGGCCGCCCGCAGCAGCGCGCGCTGCTCGCCGTGCTGATCGGCGCCGCCGGGCGGACGGTCGCGACCTCGGTGCTGGTCGAGGGGGTGTGGGGCGGCACCCCGCCGTCCGACCCGCGCAAGGCCGTCCAGCTGGCCGTCTCCCGGCTGCGCGCCGCGTTCAGGCCGCACATCGCGGGCGACCCGGACCAACTGCCGCTGCACCGCGTCGGCGACGGCTACGCCCTGCGCGCCGCCCCCACCGACGCCCAGCAGTGGCAGGCCCTGCTCGCCGAGGCCGAGCACCTGCGCCGGGCGGACGCGCCCGGGCAGGAGGTCCGGGAGGTGCTGCGCCGCGCCCAGCGGCTGTGGGCCGGCGAAGCCCTGGCCGGGCTCCCCGGACCGCACGCCGAAGCGCTCCGGGCCCGCCTCGCCGAACAGCGCATCTCGGCCAAGGAGACCCAGCTCGAACTGGACGCCGACCTCGGCGACCGCACCGACCTCACCGCCGAGGCCACCGCGCTCGCCCTCGAACACCCCGGCCGGCCCCGGCTCACCGCCGTGCTGATGCGCGCCCTCTACCAGGCCGGACGCAAGGCCGAGGCACTCGCCGTCTACGAGGACGCCCGCCCCGCCCTGCCCCCGCACGACCGGGCCGCCGCCGAACTCCAGCTGCGCATCCTGCGCGAGGACACCACCCTGCTGCCCGCCCGGGCCGCCGGCGCCGACCCCGAACCCGCCGCCGAGCCCTGGCAGGCGCCCGACCAACTGCCCTCCGGACTGCCCGACTTCACCGGCCGCACCGAGGAACTGGACGCCCTCACCGACCGGCTGGCCGGGGCCGGCGGGCGCGCCGTGGTGGTCTCCGCCCTGGACGGCATGGGCGGCGTCGGCAAGACCGCCCTCGCCGTGCACACCGCCCGGCAGGTCCGCGCCCGCTTCCCCGACGGCCAGCTCTTCGCCGACCTGCGCGGCGCCGACCGCACCCCGCCCGACCCGGGCACCGTCCTGGCCGGCTTCCTGCGCGCCCTCGGCGTCGCCCCCGGCGAGATCCCCAACGACACCGGCGAACGCAGCGCCCTCTACCGCTCGGCCCTCGCCGGGCGGCGCGTCCTCGTCGTCCTCGACAACGCCGCCACCCTCGACCACGTCGAACCGCTGCTGCCCGGCGCGGCCGGCTGCGCCGTCCTGATCACCAGCCGACAGCGGCTCACCGGCCTCTCCGGCGCCCACCACCTGCGCCTGGACACCCTGCCGCCCGCCGAGGCGCTGGAACTGCTCACCCGGATCGTCGGCGCCGAGCGCGTCGCCGCCGAACCGGCCGCCGCCGAGGACGTCGTACGGGCCTGCGGGCTGCTGCCGCTCGCCGTCCGGATCGCGGCCTCCCGGCTCGCCACCGACCCCGGGCTCACCCTCGCCGCCCTCGCCGAAGGGCTGCGCCGCGAACACCGGCTGGCCGAACTCAGCGACGGCGAGCGGACCGTGGAGGCCACCTTCGCCCTCTCCTACCACCGCCTCGACCCGGAACTCGCCCGCGCCTTCCGCCTGCTCTCCCTGCCCGACGCCCCCGACCTCCCGCTGCCCTGCGCCGCCGCGCTGCTCGGCCGCACCGAGGACGAGGCCGACCAGCTGCTGGAGAGCCTCGTCGACCTCAACCTGCTGCACTCCCCGCGCTTCGGCCGCTACGGCTTCCACGACCTCGTCCGCGACTACGCCCGCGGCCGGCTCGCCGCCGAGGAACCACCGGCCGAACACACCGCCGCCGCCGACCGGCTCACCGACTTCTGCCTCGCCGCCGCCCGCAGCGCCGACCGGGCCGCCCGCAAGGCCGAGGACGCCGAACTCAGCCTGCTCCGCGCCCCCGTGACCTCCCCCGGCGTGCCCATCGCCGACGGCCAGGAGGCCGTGCGCTGGATGCGCGAGCAGGCCGAGGTGCACGCCGCCGCCATCGCGCTCAGCTGCGCCGACCCCGCCCTGCCGCTGGACCGCGCCGCCGAACTCGCCGACCGGATGGGCGCCGTGCTCGCCGAACGCACCCAGACCGGCGTCATCGTCGACCTCGCCGGACGCCTCGCCGACGAGGCCGAGGCCCGCGGCGAACACGGCCCGCTCGCCCTCGCCCGCTACCTGCGCGGCGCCATGCTCTGGCACGTCAACCACTACGCCGAGTCGGAGGCGGAGCTGCGCCGCGCCGTCGACCTCTGCACCACGCCCGACACCGAACGGATCCTCGCCAAGGCCCTGGTCAACCTCGGCGGCAACGCCCGCGTCCACGGCCGCCACGCCGAGGCCGCCGAACACACCGGCCGGGCCGCCGAACTCTTCCGCCGCCTCGGCGCCGAACGCGCCGAAGGCAGCGCCCTCGGCGAGTTCGCGTTCAACGCCGCCCAGACCGGACGCCTCGCCGAGGCCCGGGAGGCCGCCGAGCGCGGCGCCCGGCTGATGACCGCCGCCGGACCGGTCTCCGCCGCCACCGGCCGCTACTACCTGGCCCGGGTGCTGCGGCTGTGCGGGGACGGCCAGGCCGCCCTCACCCACGCGCTCGGCGCCCGGGACGAGTTCGCCGCCCTCCAGGTCACCGTGTTCGAGGCCGCCGCCGGGGAGCTCGCCGCCCGGATCCACGGCGAGGCCCGGCGCTGGCTGCTCGCCGCCGACGTCGCCGAGGCCGCCCTGCCGCAGGCCCGCCGCACCAGCCCCGCCCTGGAGGCCGGGCTGCTGCGCACCCTCGGCACCGCCCTCACCGGCCTCGGCCGCCCGCGCCAGGCCCGGGCCTGCCTCACCGACGCCCTGGACGGCTACCGGCGGCTCGGCCTCGACGAGGACGCGGCCCAGGTCAGCGCCGTACTGGCCGAGTTGGGGTGACCGGCCCCGGGTGATCGCCCGCTACGCGCGTTGACCGCCTGTCTACCGCGGTCCGGGACCGTACTCCTCATCCGGCCCCGGACCGCGGCACCCGCCGCCCCGGGGCGACACCCCGAGGAGAGGCGCGAACCATGACCACGCTCGTGCACGGCGGCCGGGTCCTGACCCCCGCGGCAGCCGACCTGACCGGACCCGGCGTCGACTTCCGCACCGAACTGCTGACCTCCGTCAACTTCCGGCGGGTCCACTCCGGCGCCCGGCTGCTCGCCCCGGACGGGCGGCTGGACGCCGCCGCCCAGCGCCACGCGGCCGATCTCGCCGCGCACGACCTCCTCCAGCAGGACGGCACCGACGGCAGCACGCCCTGGCGCCGGGTCCGGGCGGCCGGCTTCGCGTTCCGCTTCGCCGCCGAGCTCATCGCCCCGGCCGACAGCGTGCCCCAGGCCGTACAGCTGTGGATGAACAGCCCCCGGCACCGTGACGCCGTGCTCGACCCGCGCTTCAACCACCTCGGCACCGGCTTCGCCCCCGGCCGCTCCGGCGCCCCGGGCCGCTACGTGCTGACCCTCGGCCAGGTCTGACGGCCAGGGTCCGACGCCCACCGCACCCCACCCGAAGGAGAACCCCGATGACCACTCCCACCCGCCGCCTGCTCGCCGGCCTCGGCGCCGCCGCGGCCCTGGCCACCACCGTCCTGGTCGCCGCCCCCGCCGCCCAGGCCGCCACGCCCGGGCCCTGCGACCTCGGGCCGTCGGTCGGCGCCACCGTCAACGTCTTCAACGGCTCCGCCGGCGCCCTCGACCTGCCGTCCAACGACGAGACCAACGGCAAGCGGGTCGGCACCTACACCGCCAACCAGTCCCCCGCCCAGACCTGGACGTTCTGGGACTACTGCGACGGCACCACCGCCATCTCGCACGGCGGCAACGGCAAGGTGCTCGACCTCGACTCGCACGGCACCGGAGCCGTCCAGCTCTGGGACACCCCCGGCGGCTGGGACGGCCTCAACCAGCAGAACGGCGCCTGGATGGGCGCCAACCAGAAGTGGCGGCTGACCGACGAGGACCGCGGCTGGTACCTGATCCGCAACGTCGCCACCGGGCAGTGCCTCAAGGGCAACGGCATCGCCCAGTACACCTCGGTGACCTCCTGCAACGGCAGCGACCCGGCCCAGCGCTGGCACAAGTAGCCGCCCCACGGGGCCCGTTCCACGGGGCCCGTTCCGCCGGCCCGGGGCGGCCGGCGGTTCGGGCACCACTGATCACGACTCGGCATCCCTTGTCACGAACCCGCGTGGGACTCGTCACGGCGCAGTCAAGACGGCACCAAAGGAATGGCGCCCGGCTTTCCCCCTGCGCTATGAACATCCCTCAGGAGAACCGCCGCCACGGCGGTCCGCATGCACGGGGGACGTCACATGAAGACCATCCGCAACAGTCGCACCATGGCCCTGGCCGGCCTGGCCGTGGTCGGCGCGCTCACCATGACCGCCTGCAACGACGACGCCGCGTCGTCCGACAGCGCCACCACCCCGCCGGCCACCCAGGCCCCGGCCGCGCCGTCCGCCGCGCCGACCACCCCGGCCGCCTCCGCCTCGGCGGCCGCGCCGACCGGCGCTGCCACCGGCGGGACCACCGGCGGGACCACCGGCGGCGCCCCGGCCCAGGCCGGTCCGACGGCGGCGCCCGGCACCACGGTGAAGATCGGCGACGCGGCGACCATCCCGTTCAGCTCGGGCAGCACCAAGGGCACCGTCTCGCTCGCGGTCACCTCGATCGACAAGGGCGACCCGGCCGACCTCACCCCGCTCAAGCTCGGCGACAAGGCCGCGGGCATGGTGCCGTACTACATCCGCTTCAAGGTCACCAACACCGGCAGCACCGACCTGTCCTTCTCCAGCCTGACCCAGGTGAAGGGCACCCTGCCGGACGGCTCGGAGGCCGCCGAGGTGATGCTGATCGGCAGCTTCGACAAGTGCCCGCACCCCTCCTTCCCGAAGGGCTTCACCAACGGGCAGTCGATCACCTCCTGCGTGCTGGCGCTGGCCCCGACGGCCACCAAGGTGTCGGGCGCCGAGTACTGGGGCGAGCCGTACACCCTGGGCAAGGGCGTCAACTGGAAGTGACCCGTCGAACGGTGACCGGCGACGGTGACCGTCAGTGATCGGCGATGACCCGGTGGGCGGGGCGGCTCCTGGCCGCCCGCCCACCGGCACACCCACCGGCACACCCACCGGCACACCCACCGGCACACCGTCAGTCGTGGCCGGCCCGCGCTCAGCCCGCGGCCGGCCCGCCGTGGATCCGCAGGAAGGCGTCCACGCCGGAGCCGGCCAGCCGCCGGACCTCCTCCTCGGCCACCGGCAGGGCGCCCCAGAAGGAGCGCTCGGCCACGCCGTGGAAGGTCAGCAGGGTGAACCGCTCGGCCGCGAGCCCCGGGTCCGGGACGGTCAGCAGCCCGCGCCCGCCGAGCTCCGCCAGGCACTGCGCGAGGGCGCGCTGGGCGGCCGCCGGGCCGGTCTCCAGCCAGGCCTCCAGGACGTCCGCCGGGATGTTGGCCACCTCGGCCCGGATCGCCCGGCCGAGCGCCCCCAGCTCGCCCGCGGCCGGCGCCGCGTTCGCCCGCTCCACCGCGAAGGCGGTGAGGGCGCTGCGCACGTCCACCGCCCCCGCCAGGTGCTCCGCCAGCAACCCCCGCATCCGCTCGGCCAGTTCCGCCGAGTTCTGCAGCGCCACCGACAGGAAGAGGGTCTCCTTGTCGGCGAAGTGGTTGTAGACCGTGCGCTTGGACACCCCGGCCTCGGCCGCGATCGCGTCCATGCTGGCGCGGACGTACCCCTCCCGTCCGAACACCGTGGTCGCGGCCGCGGTGATCGCCCTGCGCTTCTCCGGCCGTCCCGCTGCGCCCGTGGTCGCCACGACCCTCCTCCTTCTCCGTCGGCGCCCCGCCGACCGGCTCAGAAACTGCCCGGTGTAGTGTCTGCTGGCCCGTTCACGAGCGGACTTGCCACCGAACAGGCGTGCTCTATGCTGCGTACGATCTCTACACCTCTGTAGAGCAAATCCGAAAACGTGCCTGCCCCCGAGCAGCAGCGGGAAACCGCGAACGGGAACCGGCCGGCCGAACACCAGCGTCCCGTACTGGCAGCGCCGCAACCGCTCTCCCACGGCAGACCCGGCGCAGCGCCGACGTGGCGCGCGAAGCACGGGAACACCGGGGGTGAGTGAGTGGCGGGGCAGCGAGGACGGTCGTCCGACCAGGGTTCACGGCGGCGGACGGCGAGCCGGCCCGCGGGCCCCACCCGTCCCTTCTCCGGCGGGCCCGCACTGCCCGCGGTGGCGGCCCTCGGGCTGCCGCTGGTCGGCGCGGTGGTCGACGAGCTCTCCGGGCCGGGCATGGGCCTGGCCTTCGCGGTGTGCGCGGTGCTCGGCACCGGCCTGGCGGCCGGGCTCAGCACCCGCCGCGGCTGGTGGTGGGTGGTCGCCGCCTCCCCGCTGGTGGTGCTCGGCGTGACGGCCGCGGCCGAGCTGGCCGCGAACGGCGACACCTACCGGGGCAAGGCCCTGGCCACCGGCTCCGCGAAGTGGGTGGTGCACGGTTTCCCGGTGATGGCGCAGGCCGCCGTGGCGGCCCTGCTGGTGATCGTGGCCCGGGTGGCCCTGGACCGGAGGAAGCGGCATGGCTGACGGGCGCGAGCGGGAACAGGAACGGGAACGGGAACGGGAACGACCGGAAGGCGGCCGGACCGCCGACCGCAGGGCCGCGGGAGCCCCGGCGGGCCGCCGCAGCTCCCCGCTGCTGATCGCCGGCCGGGTGGTCGCCACCACGGTGGGCTTCGCGGTGTTCGCGGCCAGCGGGGTGGTCTGGTACGAGTACACCTCGCTGACCGACGGGATGACCACGTCCAACGCGATCTCGGAGACCAAGAAGGACGCCCCGAAGCACCTGGACAACTCGGTCAACCTGCTGCTGATCGGCCTGGACAGCCGCAAGGCGATGGACGGCTCCGACCTGCCCCCGGAGTTCGTCCAGGACGAACTGCACGCCGGCCACAGCTCGGACATCGGCGGCTACAACACCAACTCCCTGATCCTGCTGCACATACCGGCGGGCGGCGGCAAGGTGCAGGCGGTCTCCATCCCGCGCGACGACTACGTCATGACCTACAACGGGGACGGCTCCCAGCAGGGCATGCACAAGATCAAGGAGGCGTACGGCAACGCCAAGGACGCCTTCGACCGGAGCGCGAAGGCCAAGGGCCTCAAGGGCGCCGACCTGGAGAAGGCCGGCCGCGACGCCGGCCGCGCGGCCACCATCCGTACCGTCCAGACCTTCGTGAACCAGCCGGTGGACCACATCGCCGAGGTCAACCTGATGGGCTTCTACGACATCGCCAAGGCCGTGGAGCCGATCCAGGTCTGCCTGACCCACGACACCAAGGACCCGGCGATGGAGGGCCAGGGCTCCGGCGCCGACTTCAAGAAGGGCATCAACACCCTCAACGCCTCCCAGGCGCTGGCCTTCGTCCGCCAGCGCCACAACCTGGACGACGGCAAGGGCAACACCGGCGACTTCGCCCGCACCCACCGCCAGCAGGCCTTCATCTCCTCCGTCGTGCACAAGCTCAAGCAGGACGGCATCATCAGCGACCTCGGCAAGCTCAAGGACCTGTTCGGCGTCGTCCAGAAGGACCTGGTGATCGACAACGAGTGGAACGTCCTGGACTTCGCCCAGCAGGCCCCGGCGCTGACCGGCGGCAACGTCGAGTTCAACACCCTGACCTTCGACGGCTTCGGCACCAGGAACGGCCAGGACGTCAACCTGGTCACCCCGTCGAAGATCCAGAAGGTGGTCAAGCAGCTGTTCGGCTACGCCGACGCGGCCGCCCCCGCCGCCCCGGCGGACGGCGCCACCGACGCCCCGACCACCGAGGCCCCCGCCACCCCCTCGCCGAGCGCGACCGCCCCGGCCAAGGCGGCCGCCCCGGCCACCGTCGACGTGTACAACGCCTCCTCCGCCGCCGGGGTCTCCTCCTCCGCCGAGGCCAAGGCCCTGGTCGCGATGGGCTTCAAGGAGGGCACCACCGGCCCGGCCCGCAGCAAGCCGAAGACCACCACGGTGACCTACGGCAAGGGCGCCAAGGACGCCGCCGACCAGATCGCCGCCCGCTACGGCGTCACCGCCACCGAGTCCGCCACCGCCGGCGCCGGCCACGTGGTGGTCACCCTCGGCACCTCCTTCACCGGTGCCGACGACAAGTCCGCCGCCCCCGGCGGCCCCGCCACGGGCAACCCGGCCGCCAACCTGCCGATGCAGGGCCCCGGCGTCGACGCCACCTCGGACGGCGGCATCCCCTGCGTCTTCTGACGCGCACCACCGACGAGAAGGCGCCCCCGTCCGCTCCGGGACGGGGGCGCCGACGCGTCGCGGCAGGGCGAGGCGGGGGTCAGTCCACCGTCCAGGTGTCGCCGCCCGCCAGCAGGGTCGCCAGGTCGCCCGGCCCGCGCTGGGCGACGGCGGTGGCCAGCTGGCTCTCCATCAGGTCGTCGTAGACCGGGCGCCGGACGTCGCGCAGCACACCGATCGGCGTGTGGTGCAGGGTGTCCGCGTCGGCGATCCGGGAGAGCGCGAAGGCACCGGTCGGGCTGGCCGCGTGGGCGTCGTGCACCAGCACCCGCGCCTCGTTGTCCGGCGTCACCGGGGCGGTGAACAGCTCGCCGTCCGTGCCCCGGAAGACGCCGTTGGCCCCGTCCGCGCCGAAGCGGATCGGCTGCCCGTGCTCCAGCCGGATCAGCGCCTCGTCCCGGGTGCCGGGCTCCTTGAGGACCTCGAAGGCGCCGTCGTTGAAGATGTTGCAG